>JAUXCJ010000094.1 GCA_030618965.1 Thiomargarita sp. | reverse complement strand
TGCAGGAGTACATATCAACGCCAGCGTTGCCGCAGAAATGGGTTTAAATGAAGCTAGTAAAGTTCAAGTCAAACAGGAGAAAACTCAGATTACATTGCCAGTGGTGATTGATGATCGGGTCCCGAATGAAGGGGTGTTGATTTATGCCGGACAAGCTGCCAATATGGCATTAGCAGCTTGGCATGGAGAAGTTGAACTCAGTGCAGTAACCTAGAACGGAACGCCTTATTATGGAAGCATTCTATTACTTAATTTACACCCTAATCAAAATATTGATAATAGTAATACCCTTGATGCTCTGTGTCGCGTACTTGACTTATGCCGAGCGCAAAGTTATTGGCTTCATGCAAGTGCGTCTTGGTCCTACTAGGGTCAATTTATCAATAATTCCTATTATTGGAAGAATACGGGGTTTTGGACAGCCAATCGCGGATGCTGTAAAGTTGATGTTTAAGGAAATCATGATTCCTACAAACGCTGATCGCTTTTTATTTGTGATTGCGCCAGTCTTAGCGATGGCACCAGCTTTAGCTGCTTGGGCAGTTATATCTTTTGCAGATGGTTTGGTAGTGTCTGATATTAATGCTGGCTTGCTCTATATACTTGCTATGACTTCTATAGGTGTATATGGCGTAATTGTAGCAGGATGGGCTAGTAATTCTAAATACGCGCTTTTAGGTTCCCTACGCTCAGCAGCGCAAATTATTTCTTATGAGATTGCAATGGGCTTTGCTTTAGTCGGTGTTTTGATGGCGGCGAGCAGCTTAAATCTTGGAGAAATCGTATTGGCACAAGAGGGGAGTTTTTTACATTGGTTTTGGTTGCCACTGTTTCCATTATTTCTGGTGTATTTAATTTCTGGTGTCGCCGAAACTAACCGTGCTCCTTTTGATGTTGCTGAAGGTGAATCTGAAATCGTTGGGTTTCATGTAGAATATTCAGGGATGTTATTTGCGGTATTCTTTTTGGCAGAGTATGCCAATATGATTTTAATCGCCGCTTTGACAACACTTATGTTTATGGGAGGCTGGTTATCGCCTTTTCAGGGAATACCTATTTTAGAGCCGCTGTTTGCATGGGTGCCAGGCATATTTTGGTTTTTCGCCAAAGTAAGCACAGTCCTATTTTTCTTCCTATGGATTCGTGCCACCTTTCCACGTTATCGTTATGATCAAATTATGCGTTTAGGTTGGAAAGTCTTCATTCCCATTACTTTAGTATGGATAGTTGTTTTGGGTATTTTGATATTGATGAAACTGCCACCGTGGTTTGCGTGAGGTAAAAATGATGAAAGCGGTTGCTAATTATATAAAAAGCCTGTTTTTGTTTGAATTGCTTAAAGGGCTAAATCTCACAATGAGATATTTGTGGGAGAAAAAAATTACGATACAATATCCTGAGGAAAAAACGCCCCAGTCGTATCGTTTCAGGGGAAGACATGCCTTACGACGTTATCCTAATGGAGAAGAACGTTGTATTGCATGTAAACTTTGTGAAGCCGTCTGCCCTGCCCTTGCGATTACCATTGAAGCCTCTGCAAGAGAGGATGGTACACGTCGTACTACTCGTTATGATATTGATTTAACCAAATGTATTTTTTGTGGTTTTTGTGAAGAATCCTGTCCGGTTGATTCGATTGTTGAAACACGAGTTTTTGAATATCATGGTGAACAGCGTGGTGATTTATTGATGACTAAAGAAAAATTACTCGCAGCAGGCGATGAACTAGAGGAACAATTGGCGGCTGATAGAGCACTTGATGCGCCTTATCGCTAGTGGGGTGCAAGGTAACCTTGCACTCCAATCTCAGGAGTGCAAGGTTACCTTGCAACAACAGGAGAATATAATGTTTTTGTTTCTCAACAGGTTATTATTAATAACCATAATATTCGTTTTTTCTGTAGCGGTTCAATCAGAAGAGATTAAGAAAAAATATTACGACAGTGGTGCGGTGCAATTTGAATCTAGTTATCGGAATGGTAAGTTGCATGGACTCACCAAGGAGTTTTATGAAAGTGGTGAAATAAAAACTGAATCTACTTACAAGGCAGATAAATTAATCGCTCAGAAGAAATTTAATCGGAATGGCGATAGTGAATATGAACTGAAGTATGAACGAAACAGGAAAATTGAAGCCACGAAAAGCTATTACCCAACTGGTGAATTATTCCGTAAACGTACCTTAGTGAATGGCAAAATTACAGGCTTGGAAATTGATTTTTACAAGGATGGTAATAAGAAAGCTGAACGGCATTATTTCAAGGGAATAAAACAAGGCAGTGCTAAAGGCTTCCATTATAATGGTAATGTGCAAGGGGACTGGCAATTTAAAAACGGTGAACCAGTATCTGCGGTTATTTTTTATCGTAACGGGGCGGTATGGTTGGAACACAATGATTTTAACGAAAAGGGACAATTGCACGGTGTTAGTAAAGAGTATGATAAGCAGGGAAAGCTTATTGCGCTCAGATATTATGAAGAGAACGAAATGGTTAAACGAAAAAAAGCTACTATTTGGTCGAGGTGGTTTTGGTCGTTATGGTACTAATCACCTAGTAGTGATGCGATTAATAACATTTCTACAGCTTTATTTGAGTTCACTGAAAATTGGACAAAAAGCATGATAACATTCACTTTCTATTTATTTGCTATCATTTTGATAGGTGCAGCTTTTAGCGTTATTACAGTAAAAAATCCTGTCCATGCGGCTTTATTTCTGGTTCTGGCGTTTTTTTCATCAGCAGCGATTTGGCTGTTATTGCAGGCAGAATTTTTAGCAATTGCCTTAGTGTTGGTTTATGTCGGTGCCGTTATGGTGCTATTTTTGTTTGTGGTAATGATGCTTGATATTAATTTTAGTAAGTTACGAGAGGGTTTTGTCAACTATTTGCCTGTAGCAATTATTGTTGGCGCACTGATTTTGGTTGAAATGATTTTGGTTGTAGGTGCTTGGCCTCATGTTTCTTCATCCGAAGTGGCCACAAACATACCGAATACGGTGGCATTAGGAAAAGTCTTATACACTAATTATGTTTATCCTTTTGAGATTGCCGCCGCGATTTTGTTAGTTGCTATGATTGCAGCTATTGCTTTAACGATGCGTCCACACACACGCGCCAAATATCAAAAACCTGAAGAACAAGTTAAAGTGCGTCGTGAAGATCGTATCCGTATTGTCAAAATGCCAGCAGAGTCAAAGGACTAATATAATGCCTGAATTACATGAATTTCTTGTTTTAGGAGCGGTCTTATTTTCCCTAAGTATTACAGGTATTTTTTTGAACCGCAAAAATCTTATTGTTCTGCTTATGTGTGTTGAACTGATGTTGTTATCAGTCAATATGAATTTTATTGCCTTTTCTCATTTTAATGCTGACATAGCAGGACAAATATTTGTGTTTTTTATACTGACAGTGGCAGCAGCGGAATCAGCCATTGGCTTAGCCATTTTGGTGGTATTATTCCGTAATAAAAATACCATTGATGTCAGTGACATTGACAGTCTGAAAGGGTAATTTAAACTTAAAAAATACTAATTTTCAACGGTTTATCACAACTTATCATCAATTGCTAGTTTAAGTTATTCAGTTTTAGGAATAAAATGATATGCAAAATGTCGCTCTTGTCATTGTATTAGCTCCTCTTATAGGGGCTATTATCGCAGGATTGTTTAAAGTCAATCGGACTGTTGCACATTCAGTCACGATTGGTGCTGTTGGAATTTCTTTTTTTCTATCATTATATGTATTTTATCAGATTGTTATAGCGGGACATGCACCGTTTAATGAAACATTGTACACCTGGTTAGTGGCGGGTAATGTTAGATTAGAAATTGGATTTATGATTGATTCGCTAACCGTGCTGATGATGCTAGTGGTTACTTTCGTTTCTTGGATGGTACATTTTTATACCATCGGTTATATGAAAGATGATCCTGGTTATCAACGTTTCTTCAGTTATATTTCTTTATTCACCTTCTCAATGCTGATGTTGGTGATGTCAAATAACTTTGTGCAGTTATTTTTCGGCTGGGAAGCAGTTGGTTTAGTCTCCTATTTGCTGATTGGTTTTTGGTATACCAGAGATTCAGCTACTTATGCGAATTTAAAAGCCTTTCTTGTTAATCGTGTTGGCGACTTTGGATTCGTCTTAGGTATTGCAGCCGTACTAATGGCATTTAATACCCTGAACTACACCGAAGTTTTTGAATTGGCTCAAAATGGCCAATATCAAGAAACCATCAGTATTTTTTCTGGTTCAGAATGGTCTTTCATTACTGTTATTTGTATCTTGCTATTTATTGGTGCAATGGGTAAATCGGCACAGTTCCCTTTACATGTTTGGTTGCCTGATTCAATGGAAGGTCCTACTCCCATTTCTGCCTTAATTCATGCTGCCACAATGGTGACAGCAGGTATTTTTATGGTGGCGCGGATGTCTCCCTTATTTGAGTTAAGTACAACAGCCTTAAGTTTTGTGATGGTGATTGGTGGCATCACGGCAATTTTTATGGGTCTTTTGGGCTTAGTACAAAATGACATTAAACGGGTGATTGCTTATTCGACGCTTTCACAATTAGGATATATGACAGTTGCTTTAGGTGTATCTGCTTATAGCGTTGGTATTTTCCACTTGATGACTCATGCCTTCTTCAAAGCACTATTATTCTTAGGAGCAGGTTCTGTCATCATAGCCATGCACCATGAACAAGACATGCGTAAAATGGGTGGCCTGAAAAAATATCTACCGATTACCTATTGGACAGCCGTAATTGGTTCAATAGCATTGTGTGGTTTTCCATTTTTCTCAGGGTTCTTCTCTAAGGATGCGATTATTGAAGCAGCACATCATGCTTATGAAGCTGAACGTGCTGGGGCATGGTTTGCTTATTATGCCGTCTTGATAGGGGTATTTATTACAGCTTTATACACATTCCGTATGCTGTTCTTAACCTTTCATGGCAAGGAACGTATGGATGAACATACCCGTGAGCATTTGCATGAATCGCCTTGGGTAGTAACAGGACCACTTATTGCCTTAGCAGTGCCTTCAATCTTTATTGGTATATTTACCTTAGAACCCTTAGTATTTGGTAATTATTTCGATGGGGCTATTTTTGTCAATGCAGCACATCAAGCTTTTGATCCAGAACAATATAATGGCGTTTTTGGTTTCATTGGACATGGTTTAATGCAATTACCTTTTTGGTTAGCCTCAGCAGGTTTGGGTACAGCATGGTTCCTTTATATCAAGCGTCCAGATATTCCAGCTATGATTGCGACACGGTTTGCCTTGATTCACAAAATCCTGCTTGATAAATACGGTTTTGATAGATTTAATGACTGGTTTTTTGCGGGTGGAGCACGCGGTATTGGTTCAGGATTTTGGCGAATAGGTGAAATCACCTTAATTGATGGTTTTATTAATGGTTTAGCTAAAATAGTGGCTTGGTTTTCTGGTGTTATCCGTAATGTTCAAACTGGTTTTCTGTATCACTATGCCTTCAGTATGATTATTGGGCTGGTTGTGTTACTTGGTTGGTTTGTTTATATTCGCTAGAAATCTCCCCCCCTCAATTCCCCCCGCTGGGGTTGGATGTTTAATCCCCCCGCCCAGCGGGAGGGGGCTAGGGGGCGGGAGAAATCTCAACTCACAACAAAGAACAAATAACTGATATGGCAGATATATCTTTATTAAGTGTACTGATTTGGTTGCCGATTTTGGGTGGTATTTGGGTGCTATTTGTAGACTCATCGGCAGCCCGTCCAATTGCGTTAACAGTGTCGTTGATAACATTCTTATTATCACTGCCGCTCTATTTTGGTTTTAATGTTAGC
>JAUXCJ010000317.1 GCA_030618965.1 Thiomargarita sp. | reverse complement strand
TTATATAAATCTCAAAATAGCTACCCCAGTTTTGAAATTACCCAAGTTGAAGCCTTTAATAGTGTAGGGAAAATCACTCAATCTGGCGCATTTAAGGCGGGTGATTTAGTGGTAGAAAAAAGCCATGCCTATCATTTTAAACCGACTAGCGTCTATCTTTCCGCTGATTATCCCAATGGAAAGGATAAAGCCTTGTTGCAACGGATAAAAGCAGCTTTTAAAAGTGGTGCTTTACCCAGTTATGTTCTCACTAATGAACCGTATAAGACGGATTTACGTTTATACCTTCTACGTCCCAAGCTAAAAAATGGCAAGCTTATTTACGGTAAGGATATTTTACCTAAATCCTTTGAAAATGAAGCACCTGAATTATGGGTACTAACGCCTGAACAACACTTATTACATCAAAAGCTCAAAATTTCATTTGATAAGCCTAATCAGGGAGTGAACTTGCTACAGGAGAATTTAAACAAATTAGCGCGTATCCGTGAAATTAAAGCACTAGAAAGCTCCCGTGATGCGACTTTAACTGTAGGAATAGACATTTTTTTGTTAAGTGCGGTTAAATCCTGTCCTGAAGGAGTCAATTGTGTCAAGCTGCATCATGGTTTGGGTTTGCATCAAAAAAAGGGCCCTTATACTTTGCAAGAAATTGGAAAAGCAGGAGTGAATAAGAATGATGTCCTGACGTTCACTTTGGAGAATAAATCCAATCAGGATTATTATGCTTATCTGATTAATATTGCTGCTGACGGTAGTATTTCTGCCATTTTTCCTGATCCTAAAAAAGGCATGGAATATGCCCGTATTAAGGCAGGAGAAACACGGGCATTGCGTCAAGAGGTATTATTATTGATGAACGAACTCGGCGAGGAAACCATAAAATTGATTATTAGTACCCGTCCAAATGATGTTTCCTTATTTCAACAATCCGTCTTTAGAACACGCTCAACCGCTGGCGGAAAAAAGTGGAATCCCTTAGAACAGCTATTGGGCAATGCCATGCATGGAAAACGGGGATTATCGCGGGTGGATTATGAATGGGCAACTAAGCAGGTGACGTTTAAAGTGAAATGATTGTTTCAGGGCAACCAGAAGGTATTTCCCAACCAATGTGGTTGCCCTGCTTCTATAATTTGCTTTTTACAACGCCCTCACCAGATCACAACTCAACCCTGTCGTACTGGCTATTTGTTCCTCTGTTAAAATGCCAAGAACTTTCATATTGCGAGCCATTTCTTTCATGGAATTCTCCTTAAAGTCAAATTGAAAGTTTATTATAATATTTTTACTTATTTCAACCCTTTATTGTGTCCAGTCTTCCCATTTAAAATTTTTTCCGAAATTTGCAAATATCTTCAAAAATACTGTCGTTACTAACGAGTACAGCTTCAAATTCAATGGCTGTGGCAGCAATAATTAAGTCAATATATTGATGTTACGCACTCACCTTAAAGCCCGACGAAGCTAAAGTACCCTAAAGGGTACTAAACATTTCTTAATTTTTTTGTAAATTAAGTGCGTAACATCAGTTATATCAGCAGTTTGCAAACTATATTTAATCGTAGGCACTCTAATTTCTGGTTTGTTCATGTTTTTAAGATGTTCATTTTTTTTGTACAATAAGGTAAAATGAACACTTTTTTAATCTGCACAATGCAATGGAAAAACAACAGGAACTGCTTGAGCAAGCAATGCTTTCCAAAAAAACACCTCGTTTTAGCCCATTCTCAAACCGCGCTTATCATTGCCCATAATCAACGAAAATATAATTTGACAGCCAAAATTAAGCTGAATCTGACTAAAGCGGAACTAGCATTTTTGGCTCCAGATTGCGAATATATTAGTAACCCAACAAAACGAACTTTATTTGAAGCTGGTAACACAATACATTTAATCAAACACAACACAATCTAATGCAATATCGTCGGGCAAATGTTCATGGAGGCTGTTATTTCTTTACACTTGTAACAGAAAGAAGGCGTAATATTTATTAATGATACCAACGCTCCACCAAGCTTTTCGTCAGGTAATGGATAAACGTCCTTTTATTATGGATGCTGTGGTCATATTACCTGAACATTTACACTGTATATGGACGCTGCCTCCCGATGATTCCGATTTTTCAACATGATGGCGATTGATAAAAACCTGGTTTACCAAGCATTGTGATGATAAATATAAAATGAAACCCAATACATCTCGATTAAGCAAAAAAGAGCAGGTGATATGGCAACGCCGTTATTGGGAACATGTAATACCAGATGACTTGGATTTTGAACACCATGTCAACTACATTCATTACAATCCAGTAAAACATCAGTATGTTAATAAACCATCAGATTGGAGAAATTCGAGTATTCATCAATATATAAAACTAGGTATTATTTCTGATAATTGGGGGATGTCAGATATTGATTTTCCTGATACGGTTGGACATGAGTAAATGTCGGGTTACTAACATGTAGTCTAAAATGTTGGGTTACGTTTTTTTGCTTTGCAAAAAAAGCTAACCCAACCTACTTGGCTACACCTTTCCCTTATCCATAATTCGTAGATAGAGCTATTATTTCTGAATGGTTCCACCATAAAAATAGGGCAATAAGTATTCCATAGAAAACAAGTATTAATATCTGAAAGAAATTGAAAAGGAAATATTCGTTTGAAAAACCTTCAGTAGAAATCATTAAAAAAGCCAGCAAAAAATTCAATGGACCTAGAATCACAAAACGCCACATTTCTTTTACATATCTTAAACCTCCAGCAAATTTACAATACTTATAGTAAGTGCTACTACAAAAAATCCATAATATTATTGTATCTTTTAGCCATGTCGGAAACCTAAATGGCATCCACCATTCAAATAACCATTTGAATAAGTGATTTGCTAATTCACGATAAGCAATATATATCTTTTCAGGCATAGCTACTAATTCAATATCTAGTCCATTAACGAAAATCGAAAGAATAGATAAAGTGCTTAGTATAGTAGATAAAATAAAAATAGGAGAAATCAGAAGTTTTAACATTAATTTTTCTTCGCAAAAATTAAAATTTTGTATTCTATCTATATTATTTTATCTATGTCAATCCAAAAATATGAAAAAAATAATTTAACTACTGAAACGAAGTAAATTCAATACATCAGTAATCAAATCACCTCAACCCCCTAGCTCGCACTCGCTTATAAAAATCCTCCATCACCTCAATAAAAGAAGTATCACTTTTCCAAAACGCTGGAAAATCCCCAGCTTTTTTAATCAAAATCGCTGGAATAGTAGTAGTTGATGTTGAGTCAATAT
>JAUXCJ010000250.1 GCA_030618965.1 Thiomargarita sp. | reverse complement strand
TTGTCTTCCTAAGACCGCTTGGCCTCCGACTTCACTTGAAGCCGTCGGTATTCAACCGGGTGATAAGGTTATCACGACACCTTATACTTTTACCGCAACGGCAGAAGTCATACGCTATTTGGGTGCTGAGCCAGTATTTGTTGATATTGATCCCAACACCTTTAATATTGATACCCACAAACTAGCTACTACTCTGGATACGGTAGACGGTGTTAAAGCCATTTTGCCAGTGCATTTTGCTGGACAAGCTTGTGATATGGATTCGATTTTAGCCTTAGCTTCTCGCGCCTCACTTAAAATCATCGAAGATGCTGCCCATGCACTGCCTACTTATTACAAAGGACGTATGGTAGGTAGCTTAGGTGATCTGACTATATACAGTTTTTATGTTACTAAAACGCTAGCTACTGGTGAAGGTGGTATGATAGTTACTGCTAATCCCGACTATGCTGAGCGTATTTTTGCTATGCGTTTACATGGCATTAACCGCGATATATTTGACCGGGCTTATTCTAAGAAACCCGCATGGTTTTATGACGTAGTAGCACCAGGGTTTAAATATAATCTGACTGATATAGCAGCAGCTTTAGGTATTCATCAATTACAAAAAGTTAAGGATTTCCAACAACGACGAGCGGAAATTGCCAAATTATACACACAAAGTTTTGCAGATTTACCCTTGCGTACCCCTTACCAAGATCCTGACAGCACCCATGCTTGGCACTTATATGTAATCCAATTACAACTTGAGGAATTAAGCATAGATCGCAATACCTTTATTGAACGTATGTCTGCTGCGGGTATTGGTACCAGTGTGCATTTCATTCCCTTACATTTACAAAGTTATTGGCGGAACCGCTATGGATTTAAACCAGAGGATTTCCCAGTTGCTTTAGACGTTTATCAACGTGCAGTCAGTTTACCTATTTATCCCTGCATGAGCGATGCTAATGTCCAACAAGTTATTGCACAAGTCAGAAAAATTTTAACTGAAACACAAAAATGAACAGTAAGCGAATATTTGATGTATCTTGTGTGTTACCGGCTCTAATCTTGCTTAGTCCCTTGTTTTTATTGATTGCACTTTGGATAAAATTAGACAGCCGGGGGACAGTATTTTTTTTACAAACCCGTATTGGTCAATTTGGCAAGCCCTTTAAAATCATAAAATTTCGTACCATGCGTCCATCAATCCCTTCTGAAGAAGGCTTGAAATTAACCATCGGGCGCGATATGCGTATCACACGCAGCGGACATTTTTTGCGTCGCTATAAATTGGATGAACTAGCACAATTGATTAATGTACTCAAGGGTGACATGAGTTTAGTAGGACCACGTCCAGAAGTTCCTGAATATGTTGCACATTATCCAGAAAGCATTAAAGAATGTGTGCTATCAGTGCCAGTTGGCATAACCGATTATGCCTCAATTGAATTTTGCAATGAAAATGAATTACTAGCAAGTTCGCAGCAACCAGAAGTTGATTATGTTGACAAAATCCTGCCAATTAAGCTCGCTTATCATCAACAATATGTCAAGGACCAATCGCTCTGGTTGGACATTACTTTGATTTTCAAAACATTAAAGCGAATTTTCTATTAAAACGCAACTTTATAACTGATGTTATGCACTCTGTTTCTGTATAAAAGGTTATTCTAAATTTTATCCCTTTCATCAGTTCAGAATAACCTTTTATCAGACATTCGATACACAATCAACGGATATTTTTTATACTAATCCTCTATAATGTTTTTTTTATTTGCCAATTGATTGAGTTTGAAGGTACTGGAGGTTGTTGAATATGATTTTGATAAATTCCAGATCAATAGTTGCTTATGGAATTGACAGTGTGTAACATCATTTTATAACTTTAAAAAAATAACTACATGTATTTATCTTCTCGTCGCATTATTATTATCCTGCATGACATATGCATGGTTGCTATAGCTTGGGTTTTAGCAATTATTCTCCGTTATAACTTGCCCTTATTTGAAGAGCTTGAAGCCCTCATTTGGCAAACTTTGCCGATTGTGATCATCGTGCAAAGTATCGTGCTATGGTTCCGGGGTGTGTATCGAGGTATTTGGCGATTTACCAGTCTGCCGGATTTATTCAACATTATACACGCCGCCATCTTGGGCACGCTCGCCATTGTCTTGGTACTGGTTTTGTTAAATCGCTTAACATTTATCCCGCGTTCTTCTTTGCTGTTTTATCCCTTTATATTAATGTTTTTACTCGGAATGCCCCGCTTGTTATATCGGTTATGGTACGGACATTCGTTTAATTTCTTATCAAGAAATTTCTTATCAAATAAAAAACTAAAACGTGTTCTTTTTTTAGGGGCTGGCATTTATGGTGATATGTTAGTGCGTGATATGCTGCGTAATCGTGGTGGCGGTTATATACCGATCGGTTTTTTAGACAACAATTCCTATATGCACGGTAGAAGAGTGCAAGGTATACCAGTGCTAGATAGCATCGATAAATTGGTAGAAACTGTAGAATCCATGCAAGTTGATATGATTATTATTGCCATGCCAGAAGCGACTAATGAGCAAATGCATCATATTGTGGAATTATGTGAAAAATGCTTTGTACCTGTGCGTACCCTGCCCAAATTGGGACAGCTAGTCAACGGACAAATTAATCTCGATGCCTTACACCCTATCAACATCGAGGATTTATTAGGACGTGCCAAAATAGAATTAGACTGGCAGATTATCGAAGCTGGTTTATGTGGCAAAGTCGTGATGGTGAGTGGGGGTGGTGGCTCGATAGGGTCGGAATTATGCCGACAAATTGCGCGATTAAATCCCTCAGCCCTTGTTATTTTTGAGCGTAGTGAATTCAATCTCTATCAAATAGAAATGCAATTACGCCAAAAATTTCCAGATTTGGTATTACATGCCCATTTAGGAGACATAGTTGATGCAGTAGCAGTGCATCATATTTTAGATAAATATCATCCCGAACTCATATTTCATGCAGCTGCCTATAAACATGTACCCATGTTACAATCACAAGCCAGAGAAGCCGCTCGCAATAACGTCTTAGGCACCAAACTTCTCGCAGAAGCCGCTGCCGCGCAAGGCTGCAAAAAATTTGTTATGGTATCCACCGATAAAGCAGTGAACCCCACCAACATCATGGGCGCAACTAAACGTGCGGCGGAGATTTTTTGTCAAGCCATGAATGTGCGTACCAAAACGAGTTTTATCACGGTGCGCTTTGGCAACGTCTTAGGTTCTGCTGGCAGCGTTATTCCCCTATTTAAAGAACAAATTGCCAAAGGTGGACCAGTTACCGTGACTCATCCCGACATCAGTCGTTATTTTATGATGATTCCCGAAGCTTGCCAGTTGATTTTACAATCCAATTCCATGGGACAAGGCGGGGAAATTTTTGTGTTAGATATGGGTAAACCGATAAAAATAAAATACTTAGCAGAACAAGTTATTCGTTTATCGGGGAAAATCCCCGAACAAGACATTAAGATTGTTTATACCGGTTTGCGTCCTGGCGAGAAATTGTATGAAGAATTATTCCACTCGGAAGAAAAACTCAGTCAAACTACTCACGCCAAAATTTTGCTAGCTGATCACCGTAGCAACGATTGGGCATCATTGCTTGAGACTTTAAACCATTTGACTATAGCCTGTGATAACTACGCAGAAAGCGACATCAAAAAGTTGGTAAAAAACCTTGTGCCAGAATTGCATGAGCCAAAATTACCAACATTTGAAAAGAAAATACCAGCAGCCTAAGGATGTTCCGCATATTCGCGCAGAAAATTCAGCACTTTTTCCGCATAAGCCTTATCCACGCCTATATGAGTAGGCAAATTAACAACTTGCTCACAAGCCAGCTCAGCATTAGGACAACTACCAGCTTCATAAGCAAACAC
>JAUXCJ010000236.1 GCA_030618965.1 Thiomargarita sp. | reverse complement strand
CCCGCTATCCTGGCGTTAAAACCTACATGGAAGCGATGCGAACACTGGCTCAAGAACAAACTTATGTAGAAACGATATTTGGGCGACGCTTATATATACCCGAAATAAACTCTCGTCTCACCCAACGCCGAAAATCTGCCGAGCGCACCGCCATTAATGCCCCAATGCAAGGCACAGCAGCAGACTTAATTAAACTAGCTATGATAAAAGTGGATAAAAACATCAAATTCAGCCACTTAGATGTAAAAATGGTAATGCAAGTTCATGACGAACTAGTTTTTCAGGTTGCTGATAATGAATTAGAAACAGCTAAGAAGGTGATTATTGAAGCAATGACGAGTGTTGCAGATTTAAAAGTGCCATTATTGGTTGATGTCGGTGTTGGGGAAAATTGGGATGAAGCGCATTGATTCAGGGCAACTTAGATAAAAAATTAAGTCAATTAAATTCGTTGTGCAAAGGCACCATGATAGAGCATCTTGGAATTGAATTAACTGAGATAGGCAATCAATATTTATGTGGGAAAATGCCAGTGGATTATCGTACTATTCAGCCCTTGGGTTGGGTACATGGTGGCGCATTTATTACACTAGCTGAAACTTTGGGGAGTGTTGCCAGCAGCTTAGAACTGGATTTGGATAAACAGTATTGTGTGGGTATAGAAATTAATGCTAATCATCTGAAAAGTGTTAAAAGTGGATATGTACATGGTAAAGCGACGCCCATTCATATTGGCCGAAAAACTCAGGTTTGGGAAGTAAGGATTACTAATGATAAAGATGAATTAGTCTGTATAAGCCGGATGACGTTGGCTGTTTTGGAATGAATTTTAAATATTTTCCCGATATTGATTTAAAAAACTATACTGAACAACAGATATTAAATGCTTTTTTTATTGCTGCTCAAACCCATCAAAGTTCGATTGCCATTTGGCGATTACCCCACACCAGAGAAGTTCAGTTAATTGTTAGTTTTTTTGATAAATTTCCTCGACGAGCAGTTGATTTGAATTCCAAAGTGCCAGGATTTGTCATAAGTCCTTTTATTAATCCTAAAGGCAATGAAACTATTTTTATTCCAGCACATTTATATTATCGCCGAAATCAAGTTTTTGAAATACCCAGCCCCCCTGATAATCAGGCTTTTCTGAAAACATTTTTATCTCTTTTGGATGCAGATAATCAGGAAACTGCATATTATGTCTGCTTAAATCCTGATGCTGGAACACCAAGCCCGAAAAATCACTTTATAGCCATAGTCAAAAAGGGGATTGAGGCGATAAAAAAAGGTGAATTTGATAAAGTAGTTCTAGCAAGAACTTCATTAATTAAATTAAATCAACAATTTGACTTAATTAGTAAGTTCAAAGTGTTGGAAAAAGATTGCCCTGATAGGTTTGTTTTTATGGTGTCCACTCCTAACTATGGTACTTGGATGGGGGCAACGCCGGAATTATTGTTTAAAGTTGATAAGGATTTGATATTGCATACTGTTGCTTTAGCAGGTACAAAACCGGCTGATTCTGCTGCTTGGACTCAAAAAGAAGTTGATGAACAGGACTTAGTTAGACAATTTATTATCAAGCAATTTCATAAGTTATATGTACAAAACTGGGATGAATTTGGTCCTAAAACCGTTACGGCTGGAAACGTGGCGCATTTGAAAACGGAATTTAAAATCGACTTAAAAGCATATCATTCACCGCAATCAATCGCCAACACCCTACTCTTACATTTACATCCTACATCAGCAATCTGTGGAATGCCTAAAAAATCGGCACTGAATTTTATCAAAAAGTATGAATCATTTGACCGAGTATTTTATGGTGGCTATCTTGGCTCAGTGAATATTGATAAAGAAACTAGCCTTTATGTCAATATCAGATGTATGCAGCTATTGGAGAATCAGGCGATTTTATATGCAGGAGCTGGAATTACTCGTGATTCTAATCCCGTTAAAGAATGGGAAGAAACTAATTTAAAATATCAGATGTTAATGAAATTAATTACTGATGTTACGCAGCTTATTTCCAATCCCGAATAACTACAAGGATTGCTTTTAAGAACGGATAAAACCCCATTTATATTTAGATTTTGCCTTATCCATTCTTAAAAATAATCCTTGTAGTTATTTTCAGGGAATTTTGGTGCGTAACATCAGTTAATTACTTACAATTAGGTATGAACTAAAATGACGTTTAAAGAAGTTGAGGCAACCAAATTACACGGGGATGAAAAACGCAAATATATTGTTACACTTTTTGACAATATTGCCACCCGTTACGATTTTATAAGAACTTTAATTTTTTTGGGGCAAACTTCCCGCTGGTATCGCAAAGCTTTGTCCGATTTGGATTTGAAATCTGGAGACAAAGTGCTTGATGTTGGCTGTGGAACTGGCGAATCTACACGATATTTAAGTCGCTTGTATCAAGGAGTAGTGGTTGAAGGAATGGATATTTCAACAGGCATGTTAGCGGTGGCACAACGTCACGATCCAGACAGCATTTATTTTGAAGGGGATGTTTGCGCCATACCGCGTACTGACTCAAGCTATAATCTGGTGATAAGCTGCTTTACTTTCCGCAATTTTCCAGAACGTGAAGCTTCAATTGCTGAA
Organism: Thiomargarita sp.; assembly: GCA_030618965.1. Lineage (GTDB taxonomy): Bacteria > Pseudomonadota > Gammaproteobacteria > Beggiatoales > Beggiatoaceae > JAUXCJ01. Next base: position 1,373 of record JAUXCJ010000236.1, on the reverse strand, counting down.
ATGTTGCGGGTATTGCGTCCAGGTGGTCATCTTCTAATTTTGGATCATTTTCTTCCAGAAAAGCGCTGGCGTGGTATATATACTTTTTGGATTCGACAAATCATGCCAAGAATTGTGTGGCCTTTTGTTAAAGATGCCTCTCCTTATCGCTATTTAGCCGAGAGTATTATTAATCAACTCAAGTTAGCTGATTTTGTAAACTTGCTGGAATCTATGTCAGCTCGCGTTATCCAAACAGATAGCTATACAGGCGGAGCGGCAAGACGGTTGATTGCAATTCGGAAAAATGAAAATTGATATTTCGATTATAGAACAAGATACTTTATGAGATACTGTATAATGTTTGTAGTTCAGAAAAATACCGTTATGGGGCAATCCTTTTGTGGTTGCCCTTTTTTGTTCCTAATTTAATGGAGATTTGCATGGATATATCAAAACTAAAATTACTCCAAGCCATAGAAGAGTGCAATAAACACATCAAGAGAATGTTGTACGCTTATCACAAAATGGCTACATTCATGCCACTTGATGTCACAAAATATGATGATTTAACAGAAGAACAGGTGGAGAATATTGATCAGTTCATCTTTAGATTTTCAAAACTCCAAGATGCGATGGGTGAAAGATTGTTTAGAACAACGTTAATCTTTTTAGGGGAAGAAGTTAAAAATAAGCCATTTCGTGATTTACTTAATAGACTTGAGCAATTGGGTGCTATTAAAAATAAAGAAGAATGGCTATTGTTAAGAAAATTGAGAAATGATCTTTCGCATGAGTACCTCAATGAGAGTGAAGCCAATGCGTTAAATATCAATATAGTTTATGAAAACACTCAAAAATTGTATGACATATTTATGCAAGTTAAAATCTATGTTAATGATAACTTGCTCACTCTCAATACAATAGATGATTTGGTATTAGAAACCACAGCCTTTGAAAAATGCGTCTAACTCAACAAGAAATACAGATAATTAAATCTTCTGTCCAAGAAGTAATGGGAGCAAATGCCAGTGTCTGGCTATTCGGTTCCAGAGTGGATGATAGCAAACGTGGAGGCGATATTGATTTATTTGTCGAAACCGATTTGTACGATCCAAAGGATAAGGTGCTAAAAACCGCCCAATTATGGGCTAAATTGCAATTAAGGTTAGAAGAACAACGGATTGATATTGTTCTTGCAGCAGCTAAATTTGAAGAACAAAAGTTAATTGAGAAAATGGCAAGGAAAACTGGGATACAGTTGTAGGAGGTATTGAGTAATGATACAAAACCCGTAGCTATAGAGTTTTTAGCACCTAAAACTTTGTGCCATCGTGCTACTACGCTACACTATCACAGCTAAATAACAAATTATTCGAGCTTACGAAAGTGCT
>JAUXCJ010000001.1 GCA_030618965.1 Thiomargarita sp. | reverse complement strand
TACTCATATAATCCATATTCCATCTTACCATTGTGAATTAGAGCATTTTCTAGTCGTTTTTTAATACTAATTGTCATAATGATATGCTTGACTATATTGCGTGTTAAATCAAATAAGTGAATATCCATCATCTATGTTCAAGTGCAAGTTTGATAATTTGCCAATCTGCCAATTTTTGTTCTACTGACAAGATAGCATGAGCCGGACTGGTTGAAGGAATACGGGTATATTCTAGCCTTTGAAAAACGGCGTTTACCGTAGCTAACATAAACTTTTTATAAACTTTTTCTGCTACCATTGAAAATGATTACACAATTACCGAATGCGATAGATGGATTAAAAGTGCGGGCAGGATAGGATTTAAAAGAGTGTAGCTCCTCTACGCTTGCTTTATACTTAAATCGCGTAGAGGAGGCAAATCTTTTCCCGCTGCCAGAAAGACAGGCGTTTCATTGAAATAATCATAAAGTGTTAAGAAATGAATTTTAAATCTATCAATATCAGGAAATTCTTGTAATCTTAACTCACAACCTTCAGTGTAACCCACACCAGCTAAAACGATAGCAATATCAGCTTGATGACGCACTAATTTCGCATACAAAGAATCTGCAAATTCAGCATCCAAATTTTTATTTCTTAATTTGGATTGAAAATATATTTTCTGTCCATTTATAAAGCCTACTCCATCTATACCACCATCTGCCCCTCTAGGGCCAGGTTTTAGTCCCAGATGCTTTGCACAACTTCGCCCTAAATCGCCTTTTGTTGAGGATTCAGCATTAATAATACCTTCAATCAAAGCTCGGCTTGCCAAATGATTTAACATTTTTCTAAACACCCCTCCATATTTAAGTTAGCTAAGGCAGTTACATCTTTTACAGCTTCTTGAAAAATAGCCGTTTGATTTAAACAATTATCCAAAGTTAATAGATGATACTTAAAATTATCAATATCCTGGGTTTCCTGTTTCAATTGCAAATCGAATTGTTTCGCATAACTAATTGCTAAAATAATGGCTAAGTCAGTTTGATTTTGCTTAAATTGATGAGATAAAGACTTAATAATTGGTTTATCTAAGGGTCTTTTTCTTAAATTTGACTGAAAAAATATCCTTTTTCCATTTAGAAAACCAGTGCCGTCTATGCTACAACTACTACCAGCCTGATTGCCTTTAACTTCTAATCCAATTTGAATAATCCAATTTTTTCCCAACTCTCTTTTTAATCGCGGGGTTTTATTGGAAATGGTATCAATTAAAGCTTGGGCTGGTTCGGAATCTTTGGAATCTTTGGAGTTATTCTTATCAGTCGCTATTAATTGTTTATAAAGTAATTGAATACCCGTTATGATACATTCTGATAGATATTCCTTCATACCTGCTTGTTTCAACTTGAACCAAGTTTCAACGGTTATTTTTTCCTTTATTGAGTCAGTACCTACTTTTTCTGGATATTCATTAAGTTGATTGACTGGCACCATTCTACCTTGTGCATAAAATACTGCATATTTAGCAGCAGAATTAAGCATGACACCAAAAGCTAATCCCAAAGCCGCACCAATTTTATCTACTTGAGCTATTTGAGACTGAGTTAATTTAATAACAGCATCTTGAAGCCGTTCAGGTTTATTTGCTTGTTGCATTGCTTCGGTAACAAGCTGATCAGCATAAGTATCAGACATAGACCTATCTCCTATAAATGTTCTGTTAAAAGTGACCGAAAATAATCCCTCGCATCTGAGTATTGCGAAGACTCCCATAGATATTTTTTATTTTTATAAATCGCTTCAGACATTGGCATTTGAACATTTTTCATTGCTTGGGCAATACAACAATTCTGAGGTTTGGTTCCAATTGCCTCAAATTTTTCTGAAACAATCTCTTGTTTTATACCCAAAGGAACGATAATCACTTTAGGTGAATAACCAGCTTTTATCTCAAGAGAAGTCAAAACTTCAAGAGGTTTAAACAAATTTTCTAATGCCTTGTGCTTTTGAGAAAAATTAACTGGAATGAACACAAAATCAGGATTATTATCTACTATGACTTTCACAGTGTTATCTAATGGACTATCAATATCAAGAACAATATTTTGATATTCCTCTAAATTAATCCTTCTCGTTATTTTTTCTCTATTTTTATTTTCAAAAATAGCTAATTTTTCATTAATTTCCAAATACTCAAAATCCTTATTTGGAGTTCTTTTAGTATAAAATTGCCATGAATCAGCTTGATCATCGCAATCTACTAACAGAGTTTTACCCCTCCATTTGGAAGTCAGTATTCCAGTAATATGAACCGCCAAGGTAGTTTTACCTACTCCACCACTATTATGGGTACAAAGAATAATTCTAGCCATTGTTTTTTCCAAAAATAGGTCATTTCTGACCAGTAATGTACTCGGAGTGCAAGCTTACCTTGCACTCCAATAAAACAATCGTTTAACTCAAACAAATGTCACATTCTTTAATAACAAAAATCACAGTTCAGACAATTCACTAGCCTCTTCTCGACAAAGACACACATATTTTTATTCCCCAAGAGAAGTCGTACTAAAGCCAAAATTTCTGCTTCAGTACTGACTTTGAACCTTATTTTTTCTTTTGGCTCAACCAATCTTGCAAAGGACTCATCAGATCCATTGGTAATGGAAACACAATGGTATGACTCTTGTCTTCAGAGGCTATATCGCTCATGGTTTGTAAATAACGTAACTGAAGTGCTTGCGGTTGCTGAGACAGAATTTCGGCTGCTTGCCGCAATTTATCTGAGGCTTGCAGTTCTCCTTCAGCGTGGATTACTTTAGCGCGACGTTCTCGTTCGGCTTCGGCTTGACGGGCAATGGCTCGGATCATGCTTTCATCTAAATCAACATGTTTAATTTCCACATTGGACACCTTAATACCCCATGCATCTGTTTGTTTATCCAGAATTTCTTGAATATCATGGTTAAGTTTGTCACGCCCAGCCAGCATCTCATCCAGTTCATGTTGTCCTAAGACCGAACGTAGCGTAGTTTGCGCTAATTGACTGGTGGCTTGTTGGAAATATTCCACTTGGATAATGGCTTTCTCAGGTTCAATCACCCGAAAGTAGACCACCGCGTTGACTTTGACCGAGACGTTATCCCGCGAAATAACATCTTGAGTCGGTACATCCATCACTATGGTACGCAGATCGACTTTAACCATTTGTTGAAAAAATGGGATAATAATAATCAGTCCAGGTCCCTTAACACATTGATAATGCCCTAGAAGAAACACGACTCCACGTTCATATTCACGCAAAATGTTTATAGCGTAGAATAAAAGTGCAAGTACTACAAAAATGATACCGATGATACCGAAAAAAAAGTTTGTCATAACATAATCCTATGAGTAAAAAGTGATTTCTAAGTACTGAATCAATAATTAATTATATTGATATTTTGGAGTCCAAAGCTTTAGCTTTGGCAAAATAAACACCCAAAGCTAAAGCTTTGGACTCCAATATGCTATACATTAATGTTAAGCTGCTTTAACTTTGAGGGTAAGTCCCTCTATCCCAGTGACCTTAACCGCTTGTCCAGGTACGATGTCAGTGGTCGCAATGGCATTCCAAGTTTCACTATGGACATAGACACGTAACTGACCACCGTCATTACTTAAGCAATAGCCTTCTTCCTTTAGCATTTCTTCCTGTCCACTGACAACCGGTCGTGCGCGTATCTTAATAAGGGCGTGAATCACCCAGAAAAAGAAAAATACACTCATGACACCAATGCCCCCGATAAGCGGCAGAGAAATAGCATAATCCGGTGTGTCCGTATCAAATAAAATTATCGAACCTATCACAAAGGCAATAAGTCCACCGATGCCAAGCGCACCAAAACTGGGTAGAAAGGCTTCGCTGATCATAAAAATTATACCCAATAAAATCAAAGCCATACCAGCATAATTGACCGGCAACACTTGGAAAGCAAATAAAGCCAATAATAAAGAAATACCCCCAATGACACCGGGCAAGATGCTACCCGGATTGTACAACTCAAAAAACAATCCGTAAATACCTAGCAACATGAGAATATAGGCTACGTTAGGGTTAGTAATCACTGAAAGTAGCCGATTACGCCAATCTGGGCGGTGAGTTTCTAACACCAGGTTTAAAGTGGCTAACTGCGTTTTTTTACCTAATATCTTGACTTCTCTTAAGTTTATCCGATTCAATAATTCGGGTATATCTACGGCAATGAGATCAATCACGCCTTTTGCTAAAGCATCTTCAGCAGACAAGCTGGCGGATTCACGCACAGCTTTTGCCGCCCATTCTTGATTACGACCGTGCAATTGTGCCAAAGAACGTAAATAAGCTTCAGCATCATTGATCATTTTATGTGTCATGGTGTCGCTAGTTGAAGGGCTGGATGTCGGCGTTTTTTTCTCGTCAGAGTCCTTTGATTTATCTGGTGTTAGCCCACCAAATCCACCGATTTGTACTGGTGTAGCCGCGCCCAAATTCGTTCCCGGTGCCATTGCAGCAACATGACTGGCATATAGAATATAAGTACCAGCACTAGCAGCCCGTGCGCCAGACGGTGCTACATAAGTAACAACCGGTATTGGAGACGCGATGATAGCTTGCACTATGTCACGCATAGCGATATCCAGTCCACCAGGAGTATCCATTTGTAACACAATTAATTTAACCTGCTGTTCTCGCGCTTTTTCTAAACCACGTTTCAGATAATCTGCCGTTGCAGGCCCGATAGCACCTTTGATTTCCAGCACCCAAGCTTTGCCACCCGCTTGTACTTGGATAGTGAATAGTATGAATAATAACAAAATAAGTTTTTTCATAATGAGAATCCATGAGGGTTAAGCTTTAATCTTGGGGTTTGTTCAGTTTTTGAAATAAAAAATTTTGAACTATATTGCGTGTTGAGTCAACACGCGAGTATCCATCATATATATCCAAATTATTGATAAATAAGCAATTATAAGTTTTACTAAATTGACTCATTTCTGATTATAACGCTTTTTGGGGGCTACGCTGTTTTTTATCTCTTGATATAATCAACTAATCTCTTTGCTTCATCGAAATCTTGCATCAAAATTTGTAAATTAAGTAATCCTATTAATTTGGGACCATCTTTGGCTTTTGAATATCGTTTACCAATTTTTCGTTGTTTGCCTCGTCTTATTTTTACAACATCAAAATATTGTCTTAAAATGGTGTCAAGTTTTTCACTCGGTCTGTTAATTTCTTCTGGATGCTTATTTTTTATTAAAGAATTATTATTCATATCTTCATGATCTCTTTTCCGTATCAGTCCTTCAGTTTTCCCAAATTCTTCAATTTTGTCAATTTGGGAAAGTATCCAGGCTTCCATTTCTTGAATCATAAAAAAAATTTTGGTGGTATCAAACGATTTATATTGATTAAGCCTTTCTTCTCTTCTTTCTTTAGGCGCGTCCAAATCGATTAAAAGAACAGCATTAATTCTTTGAGTATCCATAAGTTTCAGCATTTGTCGTGCTTGTGTTATGCTTCCAAAGGGCTGAATCCTGAGATTAAATTCTGTAGAGGATAGCTTTTGAGAAAATAATTTATGAAAGTTTTCACGAAAAATAGCACTATTATCAATAGTTAATACTGCTGAATTGTCTGATTGCAGTCCTTCTATATAAATCGTAATATCTACCATCTCTTTCCACCGATTAAGCCTTGTAGCCAAGCTTGTCCAGCCAAATAATCCTCAGTCCATTCGTCAAAATCATCAGATGATTTAACAAATACCTTTGTCTCGTTATCATTATTTTTTTCAAATATTAAAATGTCATCAATATCAAATGAATTGAGTAATAATGGCGAGTGAGTAGCAATTATCAGTTGTGTGCTATTTGATGCCTGTTTCATTGCTTCCGAAATCGTATTTATCATGTCAGGATGAAGACTTGTTTCTGGCTCATCAAAGCATACCAGACAACCTCGTTCTGGGTTAAATAATACTGATAACAAAAGCAAATAACGGAGAGTTCCATCTGAGATATGCTCAATAGAAACGGAACGAGAAAGATATTTTTCACGAAGTACCAAATATAATTTGGAACCTAGAAGAGCAAAATTGATGTCTTTAAAATAAGGATTAATTTTGTTTATAGCTTCTTCTATTTTCTCATAATTAAGACTGTGGTTGTTTTTTATGTTATTAAGAATAGTCATAAAATTTTGCCCATCTGGTAACAATTTTGTTTCAGTACCATAACTGGAAGGTTGTCTGATAGAACTGTTAATAGACGTATCAAAATAATAATAAACCGAAAACTCCTCCAAAGCTCTCTTTAAGGTAAACAGAGGAGAAAATCTGTCGGGATCGGAAATTTGTCTCAAAACTGGCTCTGTTGATTTGAAATTGATTTGACTATTTTCTTGCGGATATTTTTGGATGCCCACTTTTCCGCCTTCTCGTGTAGAAATAATACCTTGAGCATTATCCATTTCCATATAGATAAAATCGTTCTCATCACCGTTGGAATACAATTTTTCTTTCAAATAATATGAAGTCGTACCTACTGGAAAGATACATATCTCATAAATAGGATTGTTAGGAAATGGGAATCCTCCTTTCTGCATTACGTTTTTTATCACATTTTTATTAAACTCAAAGGACAGTTTTATATAATCTTTGTTTGGTTGACTAAAATTTATAACGGAATTAAACCCACTCCACTCTTTTAAAAAAACTGTCTCCAATCCATTTCCGACAATACTCTCCTGAAGCAAGTAGATAGCTTTAAGAAAATTTGATTTTCCACTGCCATTAATTCCCACGAGAATATTAATATCAGGATTAAGTTCTATAGTTGTCGGATATTTGAAACTAAAAAAATTTTCCAATGTTATTTTAGAAATCATAAGCTTTTTCTCTGATGTTCAAGTGCTAGTTTAATAACTTGCCAATGTGCCAATTTTTGTTCTACTGACAAGACAGCATGAGCCGGACTGGTTGAGGGAAGACGGGTATATTGTAGCCTTGGAAAAACGGAGTTTACCGTAGCTAATACCTGTTTTTTATAAACTTTTTCTGAGGTGCTTCCATTGAAAAAGACTTGTTTAATCTGCGGATGTTTGGCATAAAATGAAACAAAATCATTGACAATCATAGATGAAGCTTTAATTTTAGCATCTAAACTACCTTGACGTTGACAGGCTTTTAACACATCCCATAATGCTACCTGTTTTGAGAGCAAAACTTGGGTTCTTTGTGAATAGGAAAGACTTGGCTCAGCACCCAATAATTTTCCCATTATTAACCAAAAGCTATTACGAGGATGAGCATAGTATTGATTTAACTGTAACGACAATTCACTCGGCATGGAACCTAAAATCAGTACTTTGGCATCGGTGGGAGCGATGGGCTTAAAACTATAAATTGTTGTCATTAAAATTATTTAGTTTTTAAATTTAATGTGTAATATTGGCAAGTAAAGATAAATTATATGCCATTTGCTGCCATTTTCATAGTGAGGTGGAAACAGGACAAATGATAAAAACGGAGAAAGTTAGATGAAAAGAATTGGTATAGCAAAAGACACTGTTCAGATTTTGGAACAAGGTAAATATTCCAATCAAAACGGAGAAATTGTTGATATAAAAAAGCAATTAAAAAAATGTGTTGATGAAACACAGTACCTAGAACCTGATGAACTCGCCTCAATAAGAAATAACATCCTCCAGAAAGATAGTCGCTATTCTACCATTGATTTTGATGTAAAAAATGAGACCACTTTGGTAGGCGCACACTCACTCTCAGATTTACAATCTGAAGGTAAGATAGGGGTGTTGAATTTTGCCTCGGCCAAAAATCCGGGCGGAGGTTTTTTAAACGGTGCTCAAGCACAAGAAGAAAGTTTGGCGCGTAGTTCTGGTTTATATGCGAGTTTGCTGAAAGCGCGAAAGTATTATGACAGCCATCGGTCTCAAAAATCGTGCTTATATTCTGACCGAATGATATATTCTCCTTGTTGTCCGGTTTTTCGTGATGATAATGGTGGGCTGCTAGATAAACCGTACTCTGTAGATTTTATTACCAGTCCCGCACCTAATACTGGTGTCGTCAAAAGGAGGGAACCAGAAAATGCCGATAAAATTGAAAGCGTTTTAGAGGCAAGAGGCGGTAAGCTGCTTGGATTGTTTGCGTATAATGGCTGTGAAAATCTCGTGTTAGGTGCTTGGGGTTGTGGTGTGTTTCAAAATGAACCTAAAATAGTAGCTCAAATGTTCTGGAAACATTTGGGCCCTGAAGGTGCTTTTTATGGCAGGTTCAAGAAAATACGGTTTTCGGTTTTTGATAGAACCAAAGATAAAAGCACATTCAAAGCATTTGAGCGTGTTTTTTTTAATCATGGCTAACAAAACGCTACCACTGACAAAATGTTTCAGTTGCTTTCCAAAGTGCCGTATGAACATTCAAGAAATGATCGCTATCAAATTCTATTAATTCAACCTCACTTCGGTGCTTAGCAAAGTTACGAGAATTTTCTATAGGCACAACATCATCTTTCTTGCCATGCAAAATTAAGGTAGGTATGCGCCGTTGCAAATCGGCATCAAGATATTGTTGTAGATCTTCTATAAAATTATAACTAAGAAACTCTTGCCGTTGATAGCCATAATGCTCAAAGGCGAACTTCCCTTGGAGACGCCATTGAGCAAATTGACTTTCGCCCATTAATGTCGCGCAGCGATTCAAAAAATTTAAAGCTGGTGCTAATAGCACAAGACGTTCTATCTGCGCTTGCCGCTCTGCCAACCATAAAGCCGTTAAACCGCCGAAACTTGAGCCAATGAGCGTTACTGGAGAATCTGGTAATAAAGCTTCCACTTGTTGAATTTGTCGAGTCAGTGTCAAATGATAAAAATCATTTTGATTCAAATCTGGAATTTCTAAATGCCATCCGCGTTGCTCAAAGCATTGCTTGAAAAATTGGGCTTTACTCGATTGTGGTCTGGATGTAAATCCATGCAAATATATGAATTTATTCATAATATTTTTGTAAAAAAATAATTTATTAACTGTTTTTTTTTAATCCTAGTTCATCACACAAATCACAAAAACTTGATCATCGAGTTATACCGCAAGAATTTGAACTGAGAGAAATCGGAGTGCAAGGTAACCTTGCACTCCGATTTCTCTGTTTTTAAAACAACAACCGCCTAACATCCGATAAAAGAAAACTCAAATATTGGGTAAAGCGAGCACCTGTTGCCCCATCAATAACTCGATGATCGTAAGATAATGACAGTGGCAGCATTAAGCGGGGAACAAATTTTTTGTCCTTATAAATTGGTTGCATTTTTGAACGCGAGACGCCAAGAATAGCTACTTCTGGGGCGTTGACTATCGGCGTGAAAGCAGTACCGCCGATGCCGCCTAAGCTGGAAATGGTGAAACATGCGCCTTGCATGTCTGTTGGTGATAATTTGCCATCTCTTGCTTTTTGGCTAATTTCTCCCAGTTCTGCGGCAAAATCAAATAAGCCTTTTGAGTTGACATCGCGTATCACTGGTACGACTAAGCCATTCGGAGTGTCTACCGCTACACCTATATTATAGTATTTCTTCAATATCAGGTTTTCTTTACTGCTATCCAATGAGGCGTTAAATTCTGGAAAGGCTTTTAAAGCTGAAGCACTGGCTTTTAGTAAAAAGGCTAATAAGGTCATTTTCACATTACGCTTTTGCGCTTCTGCCGCTAACTCTTTGCGATATGCTTCTAATTCCGTAATATCAGCTTCATCAAATTGGGTAACATGAGGAATATTGAGCCAGCTATTGTGTAAATGTTTACCAGATAGTTTTTGGATTCGGCTCAGCGGGCGTACTTCAATTTCTCCAAATTTGCTGAAGTCAATTTCAGCTATTTCTGGAATACCCATACCACCTTGCTGGATAGCTTGTTGAGTAGTGCCTTCTGTCATCGCTTGTTTAACAAAGGCTTGTACGTCCTCTTTTAAAATGCGCCCATTGCGTCCACTGCCTGTGACTTTGGTTAAATCTACGCCCAGTTCTCGCGCCAAATGTCGAACTGCTGGCCCTGCGTAGGTTTTTCCTTCGTTATCAACAGGTTCAATTTCCACAGGTGAATTCTTGGGTCGTCTAAAACTATCTGCCTCGGTAGGTGAACGAGGTGGGGTTGTTGGAATAGAAGGAATTGGTGCTGCTACCTCCTGTGGCTCTTGCTCAGGTTCTGGAGCTTCTTCAGGTTGCGCTGTACCCTCTTCTGCCACTTCCATTGTCAAAATTACTGTCCCTTCTGAGACATTATCGCCCACATTTACCTTAAGTTCTTGAACAACACCCGCATTAGATGAAGGAATTTCCATCGTCGCTTTATCACTTTCTAAAGTGATCAACGATTGTTCAACTTCAACAGTGTCGCCACTATTCACCAAAATTTCAAGAACTGGTACATCTTTGAAGTCACCAATATCAGGAATTTTAATCTCGGTTAGCATAGTCATTACTCCCTATTAGACGCTCATTGGATTGGGGGTATCAGGATTAATACCGTATTTTTTGATGGCTTCAGTCACCTTACTGGCTGGCAGTTCTTCCATATCGACTAAACCTTTAAGGGCTGCAATCGTGATGTAGTAACGATCTACCTCAAAGAATTTACGCAATTGTTTACGTGAATCGCTACGCCCAAAGCCGTCAGTGCCAAGGACATAATAATAAGGATGGGGGATACAGGAGCGAATCTGGTTCGGATAAGCTTTGACATAATCGGTAGCAGCTATAATAGGACCTTTTCGATCTTTGAGGCAGTCGTAAACGTAACAAGTACGTGATTTTTCTTCAGGGTGCAGCATATTCCAACGTTGAACATCGACCCCTTGGCGATGCAATTCGGTGAAACTGGTTACGCTCCAAATATTGGCTGATATGCCAAAATCTTCAGCTAATAACTCACTGGCGGCGATAACTTCGCGTAAAATCGTGCCACTGCCTAAAAGTTGCACTTTTGGCCCAGTCTTTCTCTCTTCTTTAAATAAATACATTCCTTTCAGAATGCCTGCTTCTACGCCTTCTGGCATCGCTGGGTGCTTATAATTTTCATTCATGGCAGTAACATAATAGAAAATACTTTCCTGATCATGGTACATGCGGCGCAAGCCTTCATGAATAATCACAGCCATTTCATAAGCAAAAGTGGGATCATAAACCACACAATTGGGAATATTAGAGGCTAACATCGGACTATGTCCGTCCTGATGTTGTAAACCTTCGCCCGCTAAGGTAGTTCGTCCCGCCGTGCCACCAATTAAGAAACCGTGTGAACGTAAATCACCGGCAGCATAGGCTAAGTCACCAATCCGTTGGAAGCCAAACATGGAATAGAAAATATAAAACGGTACCATGTTGACATCGTGATTACTATAAGCAGTAGCAGCCGCTATCCATGAAGACATTGCCCCAGCTTCACAAATCCCTTCCTCAATAATTTGGCCTTTTTTATCCTCGCGGTAATACATAATTTGGTCAGCATCTTGCGGCTCATACAATTGCCCTTGAGAAGAATAAATCCCTAATTGCCGGAATAATCCTTCCATACCAAATGTCCGCGCTTCATCAGGCACAATAGGGACAACATATTTACCCATTTTCTTATCACGGATGAGTGCTGACAACATTCGTACAAAAGCAATTGTGGTAGACATTTCTCGATCACCACTGCTTTTGAGCATAGCATCAAAAATACTGAGAGCTGGTACCTCAATAGGCGTTGCCTTTTTAGTCCGTGAAGGTAAATAGCCACCCAAAGCCTGTCGCCGTTCATGTAAATACTGCATTTCTGGACTATCTTCAGGCGGTTTATAAAAAGGCACATCAGACAATTGCTCATCGGAAATCGGCAGATTAAAACGATCCCGAAACTCTCGAATAGCATCCGTATTCATTTTCTTCTGTTGATGGGTAATATTTTGCCCTTCTCCGGCCAGCCCCATTCCATAACCTTTAACTGTTTTAGCAAGAATAACAGTAGGTTGGCCTTTATGTTTAACCGCTTTCGCATAAGCAGCATAGACTTTATGGGGATCATGCCCACCGCGATTGAGTCGCCAAATATCATCATCCGTCATTCTGGCAACCATTGCCTTGAGTTCTGGATATTTACCAAAGAAATGCTCACGAGTATAAGCGCCGCCCTTGGCTTTATAATTTTGGTATTCGCCATCAACGCATTCTTCCATACGTTCCAATAGCAAGCCTTTGGTGTCCATAGCAAATAAGGGGTCCCAATAGGAACCCCAAATCACTTTAATTACATTCCAACCCGCGCCTCGAAAATCACCTTCTAACTCTTGAATAATCTTACTATTACCACGCACAGGGCCATCAAGACGTTGCAAGTTACAATTAATTACAAAAATCAGATTATCAAGCTTTTCACGTGCAGCGAGTGCAATTGCACCGCGAGATTCTGGTTCATCCATTTCCCCATCGCCAGTAAACACCCAGACTTTTCGCCCTTCGGCGTTGATTATGCCACGATCATGTAAATACTTCATAAAACGGGCTTGATAAATTCCCATAATAGGACCTAAGCCCATAGAAACAGTAGGAAACTGCCAAAAATCCGGCATCAGCCAAGGATGAGGATAAGAAGAAAGTCCACCGCCATCAACTTCTTGACGGAACTTCCGCATTTGCTCCTCGCTGATGCGCCCTTCCAAAAAAGCCCGCGCATAAATCCCAGGTGCTGAATGGCCTTGGAAATAAACTAAATCGCCACCATGATTAGCAGATTTTGCCTGAAAAAAATGATTAAAACCAACATCATATAAAGTAGCAGCCGAGGCAAAACTAGCGATATGTCCACCCAGTTCACTGTTTTGGCGATTAGCTTGTACAACCATCGCCATTGCATTCCAACGCACTAATGAGCGTATTTTCCATTCCAGATCAAAATTCCCTGGGCTCTGCTCCTCTTGATTGGGTGAGATAGTATTCACATAGGCTGTATTAGCACTATGAGGAATATTAGCCCCAGAGCGGCGTGCTTTATCAATCAAAGTATCCAAGAGAAAATGGGCACGCTCAGCACCCTCATTCTTTAAGACACTTTCTAAAGCATCCATCCATTCTTGCGTTTCTTGGGGATCAATGTCAGTATATTCTTGCATTTAGACTCCTTAGAGGTTGTGATGACATTAAGAAAAATGATGTGATTATATCATGGTATCCTTATATCTATGAATTCACTGATGAGAGGATTTGGTGTTGTTTCTAAAAGTGGTATCATAAAAAAATTGTCGCAATTATTTAAAGATTTGAATCACGGATTAAACGGATTACACGATATAAGGTAACTCCAAATTAACACACCCCATCCTCTCAAGAGGGGACTGCTGGGTTTGATTCCCCTCTTGAGAGGGGTTAGGGGTGTGTTGTGGGTAGATTAATTTTTGTGAGTTGCCTAACACTGATTGAAAAGGGTTTTTAATCTGTGTAATCCGTGTAATCTGTTTAATCCGTGATTCAAATCTTTTATTTATCTCGTAATGCACTTCCAGAAACCAGAGAACCTGAAAGCATCTGCGGTGCTGGTTTATCCAAAATACGGTCTGTTTCTGTCAGCCCAAAAACAATCACCACATCTCCAGAGGGCAAGGTTTCTCCAACTCGTACTAAGCGCAACTCGGTACGCTGCTCTTCATTAACCACAAACACTGCTGGCAATCCACCCCGTTCAACTACCGCAGTAGCAGGTACCACCGTCTGCTTCACAGCCGTTATGGTTTTGGGCGAGGGTATCCAGACTTCGGCATAAGTGCCGGGTGCTACCTTAATTGTTTGCGGCAGATTGAATTTTACCCGAACAGTATGACGGATGGGATCAGCCGTCGGAAAAATGGTGGCAATTTGTACCTCGATTAGGGTATTACTAACATCGATTTTAGCCGCTATTTTGTTACCTTCTTGTAAAGAGCCACTGAGACGGGTGGGAATATCCGCCACAATTTGTAAAGTCCGTAAATCAGCAAAATCTAGCAAAGCTTGACCCGGTTGAACCGTATCACCAATTTCCACATGTTTTTTGATAATCACCCCATCAAAAGGCGCAATACTTTTAGCATCACGTAATTTCGTATCAATTTGCTGAATTTGATAGTGTGCCCGTGCGAGGGCTTGCCGGGCTTGCTCAATGTTGGTACCACTGGCGTAAATATCCGCGCCACGTTCAACCCCTGGCTGACTGGTACCAATCATACTGGCCATGGGATTGACAAATATCTGATCGAACATACCGGGCATACCCATGC
>JAUXCJ010000251.1 GCA_030618965.1 Thiomargarita sp. | reverse complement strand
AGTAATGATGGCACCAACGGAATTAAATCCAATTAATTACAAAGCTTTAGTTTCTGGTGAAAGCTCATTAAAAGCCCTGTTTAAAGCGGTTAAATCAGCAGCTGGGGGGCGAGGTTTAGAACGGGTTTTTATTACTGGAGTTTCTCCGGTACTCTTGACTGACATTACCAGTTCTTACAACGTGGCAATAGATATTTATCTGGAATCGGAATTTAATGATTTATGCGGATTTACCGAAAACGAAATCAAAGATATTTTGAGTAAAATTGTTAAAGAATGTGGATTTGAGAACGAGAAAATGACGGTAGCACTCCAGATAATCAAAACTTTTTATGATGGTTATCGTTTTAGCTTTCTGACTGAAGAAGAGATTTATAACCCAACTTTAGCACTCTATTTTTTGAAATATTTTCAAAAAACCTGTGAGTTCCCACGCATGATGTTGGATAATAATTTGGCGATGGATAGGAATAAGTTGAGTTATATTTCTAGGCTTTTAAAGGATGACAAGCTGCTTTTTCAAGCACTAAATGAGAATCCGCCTTTGAGTTTACTAGAATTAGCGAATCGTTTTGGTTTAAAAGAGATGTTGAGCAATACTACTAAAGATAATGGTTTTATCATTTCTTTGCTGTATTATTTGGGAATTTTGACTTTGAATGGGGAAACTGAGCTTGGAAAATTGCGTTTTAAAATTCCCAATTTGGTAATAAGAAAGCTTTATGTGGAGCGGTTATTTGAGAATTTTATGCCCCAAGAAACGGAACGTTTTCAAGCTCGCTTGCTCGCTGAGGATTTTTACCAAACTGGTGATTTGCAGTCAATTTGTGATTTTATGGAACAGCGTTATTTTAGGGTGTTTGATAATCGGGATTATAAAGATGCGAATGAACTGACTATTAAAACGGCTTTTTTAACCGTGCTTTATGATGATGTGTTTTATATTATGGATTCTGAAATGCCGTTGGAACGACGCTTTGCTGATTTAACGATGATTATTCGCCCAGGGCGGCGTAAGTCGCCTATTTATGATTTTATTTTGGAATTCAAATATTTAAAATTGCCGGAAGCTGGTGTCAATGGTGAAAAGGCGAGAGAACTTAGTATTGATGAAATTAAAAATTTGGCTCCTGTTAAACAGAAATTTTTGGATGCCAAAACCCAATTATTTGATTATCAAAGTCGTTTGGTGTCGAAATATGGTGAGGAGTTGAAATTGCAGTTGATTAGTGTGGTGGCGATTGGATTTGAAAGGGTGGTTTGGGAGAGGGTTCATGAGCAGGATTTAAAGGATTAAAAACAAATCCTGCTAATCCTTTAAATCCTTTCAAATCAAGGTTCCGGCTGAATTATTCCCACTCAATAGTTGCTGGCGGTTTTCCCGAAATATCATAGCTCACCCGCGAAATCCCTGCGACTTCATTGATAATCCGACTAGATAGCGTTTCTAATAGTTCATAAGGTAAATGTGCCCAGCGAGCTGTCATAAAATCAACCGTTTCCACAGCCCGCAAAGCGACAACATAGTCATAATGTCGTGCATCTCCCATGACTCCAACAGATTTGACTGGTAAAAAAACGGCAAAAGCTTGACTTACTTTGTCATACCAACCTTGTTCGCGTAGTTCTTCAATAAAAATAGCGTCTGCTTGGCGCAAAATATCGGCATATTCTTTTTTCACTTCGCCCAAAATTCGTACACCTAAACCTGGCCCCGGAAATGGATGACGATAAACCATTTCAGATGCTAAGCCTAATTCTACGCCGATTTTACGCACTTCATCTTTGAATAATTCACGGAGTGGTTCAATCAATTGCATTTTCATATTTTCAGGTAAGCCGCCGACGTTGTGATGAGATTTAATAACGTGGGCTTTGCCTGATTTGGTTCCAGCAGATTCAATCACATCGGGGTAAATCGTACCTTGTGCTAACCAAATAACATTATTCAATTTTTTCGATTCTTCTTCAAATATTTCAATAAATAAATTACCGATAATCTTCCGTTTTTGTTCGGGATCGGAAACACCTTTTAAGGCTTCTAAGAAACGGGCTTCCGCTGCAACATGTTTTACCCGTACCCCCAAATGCTGGGCAAAAGTCGCCATGACTTGTTCAGCTTCATGTAAGCGCAATAAGCCATTATCGACAAAAATACAAGTTAATTTATCTCCAATTGCACGGTGCAATAAGGCTGCTACTACTGAAGAATCAACTCCGCCTGATAAGGCTAATAGTACCTTGTCATTACCTACTTTAGCGCGAATTTGTTCAATACTATCCTGAATAATATTCGCCGGTGTCCATAAAGCGTCACAACCACAAATGTCTAATACAAAACGCTCTAAAATGCGAGCACCTTGCCGAGTATGCGTCACTTCAGGGTGAAATTGTAGACCATAAAAATGGCGGGATTCGTCAGCTATTCCAGCAATCGGAGCATTATCTGTTGAGGCAATTACTTTAAAATTGGCTGGTAATTCAACAACATGATCGCCGTGACTCATCCATACATCTAATAAGCCATAACCTTCGGCACTAATATCATCCTCAATTTCGCGCAATAATTCCGAATGCCCCCGCGCTCGTACTTGGGCATAACCAAATTCGCGTTTATTCGACGCTTCAACTTCACCACCTAGCTGTTGCGCCATTGTATGCATACCGTAACAAAGCCCTAATATTGGTACGCCTAAATTAAACACACTATCAGGGGCGCGAAAGTTAGCATTCACAGATTCTGGACTACCAGATAGAATAATTCCTTTGGGCTTAAAATCATGAATGTCTTTATCTTCAATATCATAAGCATGAATTTCACAATAAACACCAGTTTCTCGGACACGCCGAGCAATCAATTGCGTATATTGAGAGCCAAAATCAAGGATGAGAATACGATGAGCGTGGATGTTTTGCATGAAATTTCTCGTGGGCTAATGTAAAACTAGCATTTTATAGTCTCTAAATGCTTTCCTGTCAAATCAATCCTTGACAAATTAGCTACTAATGATTAAAATTCACCACTTTTTAATACCGAATTCTTTTGGAGTATGCCGTTAATGAAGACCGTTAGCGCTAAGCCCAAAACGGTTAAGCGTCAATGGTTTGTCATTGATGCTCAAAATCTCGTTTTGGGTAGACTTGCCACTGAAATTGCTAGACGTTTACGTGGTAAACATAAACCTGAATATACGCCGCATGTTGATACTGGCGATTATATCATTGTTATCAATGCCGAAAAGGTGCGGGTGACTGGTGGTAAAGAAAAGAAAAAAATGTATCACCACCATACTGGTTATCCGGGTGGAATTAAGTCGATACGTTATGACAAACTGATGGAAAAGGCACCGGAAATGATTATTCACTCCGCTGTGAAAGGTATGTTACCCAAGGGCCCTTTAGGGCGTGACATGTTCCGCAAGCTGAAAATTTATGTGGGTCCCGAACATCAGCAATCGGCTCAACAACCGATTCCATTGACTTTAAAGGCTTAGATTTATGATGTTAGAACAATATTACGGCACCGGGCGACGCAAAAATTCGACAGCCCGTGTGTTTGTTAGACCCGGCGAAGGTAAAATTGTTATTAATGGCCGTGAAATTGATAAGTATTTTGGTCGTGAAACAGCCCGTATGGTTGTTCGTCAACCACTAACTGTAGTGGAGAGAGAAGATAATTTTGATATTTACGTTACTGTAAAGGGTGGCGGGAATACAGGCCAAGCAGGTGCAATTCGACACGGCTTGACTCGTGCGCTGATTATGTACGATGAAAGTTTTCGTGGACCGCTGCGTAAAGCGGGATTTGTGACTCGTGATGCCCGTAAAGTGGAACGTAAAAAGGTTGGTTTACACAAAGCGCGTAAACGTCCACAATATTCAAAACGTTAATTTTATT
>JAUXCJ010000277.1 GCA_030618965.1 Thiomargarita sp. | reverse complement strand
TATTTGGACGTTGGGATGGTGACAAAATCCGTGATGCACAAGACAAGCCATTAGATTTAGAACAAGTCTTTGAGGCACGTTTATTTAATTCCAGTGTCGAACTACGTTGGTTAAAAGGATTTAATCCTGATAATTTAGGCAATGCGGTTTATTTATTTGAGAAACCAGCAGCAAATGATAAAAATTGGACAAAACAGCCTACTTTGAGTGATTTAAGCACTCACGATAATCAATATTTACTTTGGGGAGAACATTGGCAAGCTGATAATTTAGCTGAAAATTGGTCTTGTCTTGCCACAGCCCGTATAGGAAAATTGTTAGTACCTGTTGCTAATTTGCAGAAAAATCAACGAGTAGCTTTGAAAACCCGAGAATATTTTGGTTTACCCAGAGATGCTAATGGCGAACTCACTTTAGCTGGAAAACATGGTAATAAAGTAGTTGTAGAAGAACGTTGGCTAAGCTTAGAAGCTTGTAATGCACTGTGCAAAGGAGAATAATAATATGCCTGAAACCTCAATATTAACAGTCACGACTAATAAGAAAAACAAAACCAACGTGACAATTGCAGTCAAAACCAAAAAAGGTAGTGCGCCACAACCAGTGGGACTAAATTTGAGTAGCGATTTAGAAGCTATTAGGAACACCAAGCCAAATGAATTAAATGGCATAGAAGTCCATTATGAGAGAGAAAATGGCAAAGTAAGCAAGATTTGGAGAAAAGGCGGCGAATGGCAAGCTAGTGGAATACAGCCAAAACCACGCCCTAAAGCATCACATCATGTTCAAAATAACAAATATTCCCAACAACAGGGAAATAGAAATAATTTTCGTAATCAGCAACATAAAGAGGCTTTCCACAATCCCTATAATTTTGTCCCTACCTTACCAAGAGACAAAATAAACAACGACTTAGGCGATCATGAACCACTTGGTCATCACGCCTATCACGATAACCATTACTCAGGTTGGCTTGAAGTAGAATTGACAACAGCTACACCTTTATTAATTCCTGATGCCGCGCAGGTTTTAACGAATCGTGATGACCACAAAACCTTTCCAGTTCGCGTTGATGCCAACGGAGTTCCCTATTTACCACCGACATCAATCAAGGGCATGTTACGCTCTGCTTATGAAATAGTGACAAATAGCCGCTTTGGAGTTTTTGAAAAACATGAAGATAGATTAGCTTATCGAATGGATGCCCGTGCTGGGGTAAAAATGCTACCTGCTGTTGTGGAAGAAGGAAAAAGCGGCAAAAAATTGCGTTTATTAAATAATAAAATTTCCATGAAAGATAATGGAGAACCAGAAGATAAAACTATGTATGCAGCATGGTTACCATATTACTACCGCAATCCCAGTTTGAATATTACCTCTTATCCTGATGGTTCATCAATACAACATGGTGATAAAGTCTGGGTACGTTGCGACAAAAAGGAACACTATAACCCTAAGTTTCACTACCAAAGTGTCACAACAATTGAACTGCGTCAAAATGGTGAGAAACACCGAACAGGCTATCAAGCTGGTATTGTTAGTATAACTAATCGCAATATCAACAAAAAACACGATGAACGGGTTTTTTTATTAACAGATAACGACCCCCAACTAGAATTATCTGATGGCTTTATTAAAGCTTGGAAAACCTTAGTTGAGAATTATCAAAAAATTCATGTTGATGACCTCAACAAACGGAAAAAAGATAGGCATGAACCAAACGAGTACTTAGGAAATCAGCCAGGTAAAACAGGTTGGTCACGCCATATTTACACCAAAGAAGCTGTTAATTTGAAAGCAGGCGATATTTGTTATGCACAAATAGAACGTCAAAATAATGTTTATAAATTATTAGGCTTATATCCAGTAATGATTTCTCGGGAATTATTCGACGAAGCCCCAAAAGATTTATTACCAGATAGCCTTCACATTGCGACTCAGTATAGTAAATTATCTCCAGCAGATAGAGTTTTTGGTTGGATAAATCAAGATAAAAATGGTGAAGGTGCATGGAAAGGTCAATTACGCATCGGAACGGCTAAATGTGAATTAGGCAAAGAAGCTATTAAAAAGCATGATGATGATGGAGTTCCACTGGCTATTTTAGGTGAAGCTAAACCTCAACAAACCCATTTTTATGTTGCCCATAATCAGGACGGAGAAGCTTTACCTAAAGGCAAAGGTAAATCAGCAGCTTATAAGAATAAACCTGGAAGGCAAGGTTTACGCGGGCGCAAAGTATATCCTCATCATGCTCATCTTGCAGGTTTGAATAATTACTGGCTGCAACCAAGAGAAGATCGCACTCAAAAGCCTGTTGCTCATAAGGGCAAAAACTATTATCAAGAATATCGTCGTCCAACTCTAATAGACAAAGGTAAAGACAAAACCCGTGATAACCAAAATCGCTCCATACTTGGTTGGATAAAACCAGAGACAAAATTCAGCTTTAAAATACACGTTGGCAATTTATCAAGTGTAGAATTAGGTGCGTTATTATGGTTACTGAATTTAGACGATAATTATTATTATCGCTTAGGCAGTGCAAAACCTTTTGGGTTCGGTAGTGTTCATTTAAAAATAAAGGACATGGAAATACAAAACGGACAAAATTGGGCAACGTTTTATGAAAATTTATTCGAATCCAAAATAGCCCCAATTGATGCAGAAGAACACATTCAAGCTTATAAAAAGGCTGTAAAAGACGCTTATAAGCAATCCTTTGAACAGGTATCATTTATTAAAGCATTCAAAGTGGCTTTACGTGGATTTAAAGGTAATTTACCAACTCATTATCCTCGCCAAGATGAAAAACCAAACCCACAAGGTGAAAGTTTTAAATGGTTTACAGAGAACGAAAGAACGCATCATTTAGCTTTACCATCTTTAGAAGACGAAAAAGGTTTGCCCTTATTGAAAAGGGAACAAAAGAAGTAATATAAATTGGAGTGCAAGGTTACCTTGCAACTCCAAAACAAACAGGAACAAACCCCATGCGTAGAATCGTTATTTCTACCGTTGGCACTAGTTTGCTAACTAATCAAATTAATCGCTCTAATCCCAATGAAAAAGATTGGTATACCCAATTACGGGATTCTGCTAACCAAAATCAAAAAAATACTCCCCAACCAGTGCAAGATATTATTCAACAATTGCGTAGACGTGCTAGTAAGAAGTTGGCACAAAGCAAGGTTGATATTATACGGCGTAGTAGTGCCGAGTTAAACGGTTTATATGGTTTATATGATAATAAATTGACATTAGGTAAGCAGGATATACATTTTTTAATTTCTACTGCTACTTACCAATGCCAAACTACAGCGGAAATCATACGTGATTTATTACAACAGCAAGGATTAGCTTCTGTTGAAGTTCACACTCCAGCAGGTTTATCTACAGCTAGTACCGAAAATTTTACCAACGGTATTGATGAATTGATTGTTTGGTTGCGTGAAAATATACCTGCTTATAAAAGTAGTGGATTTCAGGTTAGTTTTAACTTAGTAGGTGGTTTTAAGAGTTTGCAAGGCTATCTCAATACCATTGGGATGTTTTATGCAGATGAAATTTTGTATATTTTTGAAGGTGAAAATTCTGAATTAATTACTATCCCCCGCTTACCTATCACCTTAGATTGTGCAGCAATTAAGCCGCACCAAGTGGCGTTTGCTCTTATGGATGCAGGTT
>JAUXCJ010000342.1 GCA_030618965.1 Thiomargarita sp. | reverse complement strand
GGGAGTAAATATCAGTAGTCTTAATTAATTTTAGTTCCCAAAACCTAAAGCTTGGGAACTAGAATAAATATATTTTAATAACTCCGTGTAACAATATAATTAGCCATCCAGCGCAACGGATCAGCTTTTTCATCAAAATCGCTTAGGCTATTAATAGCATCATCAATCAACTCTTGAGCCAGTTCTTTAGCACTGCGTAAACCTAATAAAGAGGGATAAGTTACTTTATTATGAGCAATATCAGAACCTTGAGGTTTTCCAAGTGTCTCAGTATCAGATTCAATATCCAAAATATCATCCTGAATTTGAAAGGCTAAACCAATACACTTTGCATAATGGTCAAATTTTTCCAACAAATTATTTTCAATTGAGGGAAAAGATAAAGCACCTAATTTAATACTAGCTCGAATTAACGCACCAGTTTTATGTATGTGCATATTTTCCAATTCAGCAATATTTAAAATATGCCCAACAGACTCCATATCAATTGCTTGCCCACCTGCCATACCGCGTGAACCGCTTGCTAAAGCTAATGTTGTTATCATTTCCAAGCGTTGTTTATCAGTCGTTTGTAAATTAGGCTCAGAACTTAATATATAAAATGCTAATGATTGTAGCGCATCACCAACTAAAATTGCTGTAGCTTCATCAAAAGCTTTATGGCAAGTTGCTTTACCTCGGCGTAAATCATCATTATCCATTGCGGGCAAGTCATCATGTACTAATGAATAAGCATGGATAAATTCTACCGCGCAAGCTGGCGCATCTAATGATGTCGGAGCAACATTTAGAGCATTACCAACTAAATAAACAAGTAATGGACGTATCCTTTTACCACCATTAAGTACACTATAGCGCATTGCTTCATGTAAATGAGTTGGTTGAATTGAAGCCATAGGCAAGTATGACGCTAAAGCCGCTTCAACTCGTTGTTGATAATTTGTCATTAATGATTTTAAGCACATTTTTTAATTTACCTTTTTATCCTTATATAGAGAGATTTTAATTTTATTAAAACTTATGCCATATTTACAAATCCAAACTAATATTGATATAAAACCAGAACAACAGGCAGATTTATTGAAGAGTGCATCAAAAATTGTCGCTACGGCTTTAAATAAATCAGAAAGTTATATAATGATAGCATTGCAGCCTAAAACGCCAATGCTATTTGCAGGCACTGAGCAGCCAGCAGCCTTTCTAATTTTAAAAAGTCTCCGTTTACCTGTAGAAAATACCCAAGAATTATCACAAACATTATGCTCATTTATTGAAGAAAAGCTAAATATTCAAAAAGATAGAGTATATATTGAATTTATAAATCCTGAACCCTCATTGTGGGGCTGGAATGGACGAACTTTTTCATAACATAAAATAATGAGTGAATTTTCCCATTCTCAAAAAATAATTAAAGCTAGCTTAGTAAGTGAATCTGATCAAGTTTATTGTCGTGGTGATTGGACACTAGATGGTATTAGTCAGTTAGAACAGCAGCTCAAAAAATTTTCTTGGCCAAAAACTGCAACTATTGTTTTTGATGGCAGTTCGATTGAGAAAATGGACACTGCTGGCGCATGGCTGTTATTTCGTACCCAACACACTTTAGAACTTGCTGGATATACAATTATCCGACAAGAATTTTGTCCAAAACACAGTGATTTGTTAGAAATGATGGCAAATCACGCTGCTAATTATGAACCCGCTACTATAGTACCATCCTATAATATCTTAGAGCGTATTGGACGAATAGCGTATATAAAATATAATGAACTAATTGATTTTTTCGCATTTATTGGAGAAACGTTTATTGTTTTTTTACAGGCAATATTTTCTCCAACTCGTATTCGTTGGCACGCTATATTTGCTAATTTATATTCTGCAGGTGTAACAGCACTACCAATTATTGGTTTACTCGCTTTTTTAATAGGGGTTGTTCTTGCCTATCAAGGTGGTAGTCAATTAAGTAAATATGGTGCGAATATCCTTATAGTGGATTTGGTTGGTATAACACTTTTGCGTGAACTAGCTCCCTTGCTAACAGCGATTATTGTGGCAGGGCGTACCGGCTCAGCTTATACAGCACAAATTGGCACAATGCGTGTTACCAATGAAATTGATGCACTTCGTACAATTGGTATATCACCAATGGAATTATTGGTGTTACCAAAATTATTAGCACTTATTATATTACTGCCCTTATTAAGTGCCTATGCTGATATTATGGGTATTTTAGGTGGAATGCTAATTTCCAAATTATCCTTTGGCGTTAGCATGACAGATTTTATAGATCGTTTACCTAAAGCAGTCTCTTTGACTAATTACCTAATTGGTATATCAAAAGCCCCTTTTTTTGCGGCAGCGATTGCTTTAGTCGCCTCTTATCAAGGCTTTAAAGTTAAAGGTGGTGCGGAGTCTGTCGGAAAACAGGTAACAATCAGTGTTGTACAAGCTATTTTTTTAGTTATTGTACTTGATGCCGTTTTTGCTATTTTATTTAACTTATTGGGTATAGGATTTTTAAAATAATAGAATGCCAGCACAAATAGCAATCAAAATTAACGACTTACATACTAAATTTGGCTCAAGCGTTATTCATAAGGGATTAAACCTAGAAATACAACAAGGTGAAATTATTGGTATTATTGGTGAAAGTGGTGCTGGTAAATCGACATTACTGCGTGAAATTCTTTTGCTTGAAAAACCCTTAGCAGGATCAATTCAAGTTTTCGACAAAAACATATTAAACTTAAATAAAAAACAATGTCTGTGGTTACGCCGTCGTTGTGGGGTAATGTTTCAACAAGGTGCATTATTCAGTTCTTTAACTGTTGCCGAAAACGTAGCTGTGCCCTTGCGTGAACATACTCAACTAAGTCAAAACTTAATTAAAGAAATCGTTGCCTTTAAAATTGCCTTAGTGGGCTTACCATCCAGTGTCGAAAGCAAATATCCTGATCAACTTAGTGGGGGTATGATAAAACGTGCTGCTGTTGCCCGCGCAATAGCCTTGGATCCTGACATCTTATTTTTAGATGAACCAACAGCAGGATTAGACCCAATAAGTGCTTTAGCATTGGATAAACTAATAGTAAAATTAAAACAAACTCTTGGTTTAACAATTGTTATTATCACCCATGATTTAG
>JAUXCJ010000420.1 GCA_030618965.1 Thiomargarita sp. | reverse complement strand
TATTTTTCGGACTATTGGGCTTCCGTTTAATCTGGGGTATTATCGGAAGTCATTATGTCCGATTTTCTCATTTCGCTTTCGATTGGAAGGCGGTTTGGTATTACCTAAAAACCTTGCCAACGAAACAACGCCAACATTTCCTTGGACATAATCCTGCTGGCAGTTGGGCAGTATTTATTATTTTAGGCTTAGGCTTAATCGTCTCATTAACCGGTTTACTAACACTAGGCGGTGAAGAGCGGCACGGGCCTTTTGCTGGCATGATAAGTTTTGCACTAGGCAGCACCATTCATGAATGGCATGATGTAACAGCTTGGCTTCTGCTTGGATTAATTTGCATACACATAATCGGGGTATTAGTTGAAAGCGGGTTGCATCATGAGAATTTAATCAAAGCCATGATTACAGGCTTTAAATCGGTACCAGTATCTGTTTTTGCACAACCCCTCAGTGTCCAACGTCACGGTTTGACAGCCACAGCCTTAATTTTGGTAATGATAGTTGGTATAGGGTGGTATTATAAGCCCTTCATCGGTCCCAAATTACCAGACAATGCTTTGTGGCGCGAAGCCTGTGGAGAATGCCACCTCGCTTACCATCCAACACTTTTACCAGCTCGTTCCTGGCAACTAATGCTGGCGGAGCAACATGATCATTTTGAAGAAGACTTGGATTTAGATGATGAAACTTTATTAGAAATTCAGACATTTTCAATGGAAAATGCCGCTGAAAGTGAGTTGACTGAACCGGCTTGGGAAGTCAACCATTCTACGCCACCTGAACAAACCCCAATACGCATCACAAAAACAGCTTATTGGATAGAACAACACCAAAATATAGCAGAAGAAATCTGGCAACACCCCGAAGTCAATTTTCAAGGAAATTGTGGAGCTTGTCATTTAGACGCGGAGCAAGGTACATTTGAAGATGCGGCTATGCGCTTGCCTAGTAGTTCAGTTCCTTAATCAATCTAAAGAGAATTAAAAAAAATGAACAATACAAACACAGACACTTTATCTAGCACCCTTAAAGAATATCCCGTTTGGGATCGTACCACCCGTTGGTTTCACTGGATTAATACCTTGGCGATTATTGGACTCATTGGGGTGGGTTTAGTGATATTAAATGCTAAAACCCTTGGCATTAGCACCGATGGCAAAATCTTGCTCAAGACAATTCACGTTTATATCGGTTATGTGTTTTGCTTAAATCTGGCATGGCGTATTATTTGGGCTTTTGTTGGCAATAAATATGCTCGCTGGAAAGCGATTTTGCCCGTGGGAAAAGGATTTTTTACCGCGCTACGTGAATACAAAGCCAGTTTTATTTCGGGTAAGATTAAATATTATCAAGGACATAACCCAGCAGCAAAATTAATGATCACACTGCTATTTGTGCTACTGATTACACAAGCAATCACTGGCTTAGTGCTGGCAGGAACTGATATTTATTTCCCGCCTTTTGGGCAGGCTATGAAAACCTGGGTTGCCGAGGATGTCAACAAAGTAGATGTCATAAAGCCTTATTCCAAAGAAAACGTCAGCAAGGAAAAATTTGCCGAAATGCGAGCCTTCCGTAAACCGTTTATCACGATTCACCTTTATGGTTTCTACATTCTCTTGATAGCCATTTTTTTGCATGTTTTTGCTATTGTAGTCACTGAAATTCGGGAAAGAAGTGGCTTAATATCAGCCATGTTTACGGGACGGAAGGTTTTTCCTAAAAAACCGGTTGATGCCGATTAGGAGGTATTATGTCACTAATAAAATCAGACAAATCCATTGTTATTTGGATACTGACAGTTATTGCGGTTTTATTTGGGTTACTGACTATAAAATCTGGCGGACAGGTTTTGTTTGGAGGCAGTTCATATCAGCAAGCTGCTGGTAATTATGTTTTATTCGTGGTTTGGTTTAACTTTATAGCCGGATTTATTTATTTGGTTGCGGGAGCCGGTATTTGGTTGCGCCAACCTTGGGCTGTTTGGTTATCCCTTTTAATTGCTATAGCAACTCTCATCGCTTTTGTATTTTTTGGATTACACATATTTAACGGCGGAGAATATGAAACTCGTACCGTTGCAGCGATGAGTTTGCGATCTTTAGTCTGGCTCTCGATTTTTAGATTTTCCTATAGAAAATTAATTCCTGATGTTACGCAGCTAGTTTCCAATCCCGAATAACTACAAGGATTATTTGTAATATTCGAGGATAAAACCCCAGTTCTATTTAGATTTTGCCTTATCCATTCTTAAATATAATCCTTGTAGTTATTCTCTAGGAACTTTACTGCGTAACATCAGTTAATTCGTCAATTATGATAAAAAAGTACGTTCGTTTAATCTAAAATCCAATGTTAAAATCGTTGTCATCCCAAATATCACAAGAAGAACGTTATATTGCCATACGCAATATCACCTTGTTGGCTATAACGATCAATATCTTCTTGACTCTTCTTAAAATTATTTTTGGCATTATAGGACATTCACAAGCCTTAATTGCTGATGGTTTACATTCTTTGTCGGATTTACTCGTCGGTGCCATGACGTTGGTAGCTGCTAAATATAGTACGCAACCCCCCGATGCCGAACATCCTTATGGACACGGGCGCATTGAAACGCTAGTGACTATAGCTGGT
>JAUXCJ010000052.1 GCA_030618965.1 Thiomargarita sp. | reverse complement strand
TATGATTCTTGCACATAAGAATGGAGAGACTTTTCCAACTGGTTTTGCTTTAAAACAGACAGGTGAAAAACTTAAAAAAGAAGTAAAAAATCACCTATCCAATAAGATCAATTATGATATAAATGAAAAGTTTATAGATTATATACAGAAAATAGAAGCGTTTGCAGAGAATAACACCGAACCAACTAAACAGCGATGGGAACGTCTCAATAGATTGCTAGATGGTAAACTCACCTTACAGCGTTTAGACTTATTTAAGACTCGCGTTAGTGATCGACGCGGAGATTTGGCAAGGCATATCAGAATCAACAATAATATTGATCCTGAATTAACAGCTTACATTAAAGAAGTTAAAAAGTCGGTTGGAAAATAAATCATGGCTGGAGAAATTTATACTGATACCCAAGATGAAGAATTGATTCAATCAATTTGTCTTTATGGTTTGAATACGCCACAAAAGCAAGTGCCTAAATGGACAGTTTTACGCATTGCTCTTGCTAAATCACTTCAAATGTCAATCCCACCTGATGATAGCCTTGATCGTTTAGAAAGTCGAGGCAGTGAATATCGTTTAGAACAAGTCACTGGCTTGGGAAAAACACCGGATGATTTTAATGATGCTATTTGTGCCCTATTAAGCGTATTCCACAACGAAAATTTGTTTGAAAATGAAAAACGTTTTTGCCAACTTTTACAGCGTCATATCCGCCGTGGTTTACAAGAAATACGCTCAAAGTGGCGTTCAGATGATGATTTTCACGATTATCTTTATCAGGGATTGTTTATTGAGAAAAAACCTTTAGCTTTAAAAGAGCTTGAACATTTAACAGATAACTATCCAGCAAAATATCGCAGCCATACCTCAGAGGTTTTGGAAACCTCTGAGGTCTTTTGGGGACAAAACTTTTCTGGAGGAGTTTATAGCCAATGGAATCAAGCAGTAATTTCTTATTTTACTACGGGTATGCCGCAAGGTAGTCAAATATATCTCAGTGTTGATGATGACGTTTTAGAAAATATTGGTCAAAATTTCTTATCTCCTGAAATAGGTGAAACTTCGTGTGCCGACTTTTATGCTGCTGTAAAAAAAGAAGTTATTGTGGATGGAAAAATTAAGTTAAGCCAGCTACAAGGGCGAGATGAACAGGGATTCCCCAAAAGTGTGGCTTTTTTAAGTGTGATGGTTTTGGCAGCTTATCGGATGGCTGAAGATGAAGAAGTCAACCAAAGCAACTTTTTTCGGCGATTTAAGGAAATACTTGATTTACCTATTTCAGAATCTAGTCGTCCTCGTGGTATGAAATCAGATGATGAAGAATTATTTTGGCAAGATTGGGCACTTTGGTTAAGACAAAAGGATTTTATACCATCAGCACAACGAGGCGATGGTCCAAGAACTTATATTAATTATCCCATTTCACAAACTCTATTACGTCTGAGTGATAAAGACCAATTATGCAAAATTTTCACTGACAAAAATTGGAAAGCACAATGGGATGCACAAACGCTCATTGTGCATGTCCGTCAAGAGATTTCAAAATTTTCTACGCATTTGCGGGCGTTACTTAGCGGTCATCAGTTCAAATCACGTTATGAGGTAATTGCTGAGGCGATACATGAAGTTTATGAACAATGGTTCAATGAGGGATGCCCGATAACTTTAAAAAAAGCAGCATTGACTCCAAGTCGTCACATTTTTGCTGGTTTATATCGCATTGAAGATTTCTTTGTCGGAACAGTAGAATACGCTGTTTTTCCTAAACAACCTAGAAAAAGACAGTTGAAACAAATAGAAATTCAATATGAAAACAATTTTTATCCCCTAATAGAAGAACGCCCTGGTTGGTATGAGCCTATGGAATTGCCAATCAGTGAAAATGAATTAGAAAATGGGGCAAAATATAGCGTCCATGATTCAGAAGAAATTGATGATCTCATTTTACCACAACGTGATTTTTGGATTCTGGTTTCTGATCCACAAAATGCCGAAACAACCGACTACGCTTCTTGGGGGACACCGCAATTAGGTGAAACCTTTATTTTTTTATGTAAGCGAGAATTACTTTCACAATTAGAATTGTTACAAAACGAACAGTTATTGAAATGGAATCATCAATCGCAGCCTTTTGGTGATAATAGTGATTGGATAGAACTGCATGAGTGTATGGTTATATCTCCAGCGTGGAATGGTGTTTTCATTAAAAACCTAGCTATTAAGGATGCTTTACAACCTAGTATTCATTTATCAGTGAGTTTTTCGGGTGGTTTACGTGTCCCTAATAATTTAGGAACATGGCTAGTCGATCATCCACCACAAGTTACTATTTTTGGTTTTCATCCTACAGTAGAATTAAAAGTTACTCAATTAGGAGTAAATAATGAGGTTATTTTTGAAAAATCACAGGATATCAATAAACCTTTTGTAGTCGATTTTCCAACGCTAGGTGAATATCTTGTCGAAGCAACTTATGCTAGTGAATCAAGCGAGCGATTAATTCAAATAGTTGGTTGGGATCAATTATCAATGACAGCACCGCAAACTCGTGAAACCTTGTCCATTGGTGAGGAGCAAATTTGTGGTAGTGTAATTTACTCCTTAGATAAGGGGAAGTAATATGCAAAAATTACAACGTTGGTACAAAGGGTTTTATTACTCTGGAAGCCCTAAAAAACTCTTGGAACAAATTTCTAATCAAGTTCAAGAGCAGAACCTGAGTCAAGTGATACCTCTTTTACGCATAGAAAAAGTCTTAAAAAATCGTCAACAATTTTGCTTTTTTCTTGCTATTGAAAGTGCCGAAAAAGGTGAAATACCTATTGAAATTAGTCAGTCATATTTATTAAAACTTAATTATTTTAATAAGCCCATTCCTGGTGCTAATTTGAATTATGAACAAATCAAATCTATGGTAGGTATTGCCCATGATGTTCATGATTACACTCATAATATTCCTTATAAACTTGAACCTGTTACTTATGACAATCCTTTTGATTTCATCAGTTCCTCAACTCCGTCATCATCAAGTAATAACTTTTCACGTCAATATGAACGACTCTTATACTGGCTCTCTGCTCTAGGTGCAGGCTCTTGGAAATCCTTTAAGAAAGCTTGTGAATCCCTATAATTGCCAGAACCAAGACGTATTGTACGGCGATTGAAATTATTAGGTCATCTTGAGTTGTCTGCTAATGGCTTAAAATGGTCAATGTCCCCAACCGCATTCGTTAAAGTGAACTCACAGGAGGATCAAGAATTTGTCTTGTGTGGGCAACGTAGTCAGAAATTACTGCAAAAATTAGAACAATTCGCAACTGTGACATCAATTAAAAATAACGGCGATGCCCCTCCTTGTATTCATCTGGCTAATTTAAAAAATGTGTCTGAACTAATTGAAAATTCGGAATTTTATATTAGCAATGCTGGTAATGCCTCAAGCAAGTTAGCAGAAATTTTACCAAATATAGATACTTGGCAACAGAATCTCAGAAACTTACAAGGGATTGTACCAAGTCTCTACGAGTGGCAATATTTCGATGGGCATAAATTTGTTGATTGTGTTTCTCCAAAAGAGACTGGCTTATATCAATATAAGCGTGAAGCAAATAACAATCTTATTGGAACAGTTTTTTATGATCAACCTAATAATAAGTGGCTACAAGGTGATTGGTATGGTTTGCGTTTTTTAGCCTTGTACCATAATCAAGATATTTTTGTCCATTACGACAAAACTAAAGAAAGTTTAGCAATACCTTTAGAGCAACGATGGCCTGAAATTTATGAAAGGGCTTTAGTTTTAGCATCTGGGCTATTGCCCAACTATCAGCGAACTGAACAAAGTTGGTGGCTAGTTTATGATGGTATTAGTTTAGAATTAGCTACTCAACTTACTGATAAATTAAGTATTATGTTAAAATACTAATCTCCATAAATATCTCGTCGATGCCCAATTTTCACAATCAATACGAGCAACACATCGTCATGTATTTCATAAATCACCCGATAATCTCCAACCCGAATACGGTAACGATTTTCAAAGCCTTGGAGCTTTTTATAGCCGTGTGGGCGTGGATTTCCAGTTAAAGCATCTATTTTTGTTTCTAAACGATGTTGAATAGTCTTATGAAGCTTAGCCAATTGACGTTTAGCTATGGGTTTAAAATCAATAGAATAAACCATTGTTTATAATTCCAATTCTTTTTTTACTTGTTCCCAAGGAATTGAAGCCTTATCTTGAAGTGCATCATCCGCATCAGCGTTGTCGATGCAGTCTTCAAGTTGTTCAATCACTTTAACATCATCTATCGGCACCACAGCCAAAAAGACATTTTTATTGTATGTGAAAGTCATACGTTCTTTTTCACTGGCAACTTGATCCAAAAGTTGAGTTAAAGTCGATTGTGCCTCAATTTTTTCAGGTTGAATTGTCTTATAAGCATCAAGAGATTTCAATACTTCTAGTGTGTCAAGCATTTTTTGGTAAATTGCCATGTCCAAAAAAACACCGCTTTGATTGTTTTGAGTAGCCTGTTTATGTGAATACATCATTGTCTCCAATTGATTTTGTTCTTTAAGTACCAGTTTACAAGTTTCTCAGTATAATAGATTTCCTATAAAGAATATAGTAGTACCACAACATGGAGCTGTATAATAATGCACGACTTAATCGGTGCGTATCAAAGACTTGATCGCATTTATCAATTGTATATAAAAAGTGCTTTTCCATTGCGCTATCGCGCCCTCGCGGAAGAGCGTAATAATTTACTACAACGCAAGGGCATTCTTAGCCAACCTGCCTTAGTTGAGCCAATGCCTATTTATCCTTCTTCTGGAATGGATTTATCCAGCGCGGCTGCTCAATTACCCTCTAAATATCGTGATATTGCACAATTGGGACAAACGCTTTTTGAACCAGACATTGAACTCTATAAGCATCAATGGGAAAGTTTGAGGCAAGTCTTAGAAAATGATAAGGATTTGGTTGTCACTACTGGTACTGGTTCAGGAAAAACTGAATGTTTTTTGTTGCCATTACTTGCTCAGTTAGCTTCTGAATCTAAAACATGGGCGGCGAATCGGCAAGCTCCTGAAAATCATCATTGGTGGCAGGAGCATTGCTGGGAGGCTAATAAAAAACGGCGTATTTCTCAATGGGAGCATACGCCACGCCCTAAAGCACTTCGCGCTTTAATTATTTATCCGCTTAATGCCTTAGTTGAGGATCAATTGCGAAGATTAAGAAAAACCCTAGAACATCCACAGGTACATGACTGGCTTGATCAAGAACGGGGCGGAAATCGCATTACTTTTGGACGCTACACCTCGCAAACGTTTATCGCGGGAGATAGTAGCAAATCTCCAAAAGTTAAACAATTAAAGGAGGAAATGAATAAGCAAGAAGAGCAACAAAAACAAATTTTTGCTGAGTTACAACATGATCATGATCCTGATCTTCCTTACTATTTTCCGCGTGTTGATGGCGGTGAAATGTGGTCACGTTGGGATATGCAGGAAAATCCACCCGATATTTTAATTACCAATTATTCAATGCTCAACATTATGATGATGCGGAGTCTTGAATCTAAGATTTTTGATGAGACTCGACGTTGGTTGGCTGAACCCAATCATCCTGAGCGTAAATTTACTCTGGTTGTTGATGAACTTCATGCTTATCGTGGTACGCCTGGTACTGAAGTTGCCTATATTTTGCGCTTATTATTATTGCGTCTGGGTTTAACACCTGATTCTCCGAATTTGCGAATTTTAACGACAACGGCAAGTCTTGATGATAGTGCGAAAGGACGAGAATTTTTACGCGAATTTTTTGGGCGTGATAATTTTGCTTTTATTAAGGAAGAGCAAATAGCCCCCAAGCAAAAAGCACGTTTTTCGCTGGCAAAACATCAACCAGATTTTGCCCAATTTGCCCAATCGATTCAGCCTGATCCCTTCGAGCCTATGTTGCCGCCTAATCTTGAAGGCGATAAAGAACAGGCAGCTTTGTTTCAATTAGCGACACAGTTAGGGCAAGCTAGTTCAGCTAAACTAACAAATGCTCAATTATTAGCCGATGCTCTAAAAAAAGTTGATGCTGATGAGGCATTGCGTGATGCTTGTCAGGCGGAGAATCAGGGTAAAATTCGGGCTACTAGTGTTGAAACCTTAGATAAGCAGTTGTTTCCAGATGCGACAAATAGCCATTTCGTCTCTGATGCCATGCGTGGATTGCTCCTAGCTTTAGGCATGTCTCAATTAACTACTACTGGACGTTCTCCACAACCAGTACGAGGACATTTGTTTTTTCATAATTTACAAAGTCTTTGGGCTTGTTCTAATCCTGATTGTACTGATTCTGTTATTGATCAAGAACTGCGACAAAAGGAATCAAATCCGCCTACTGTTGGGGCTATTCATGCTCATCATAGCTTGACGTGTTCTTGTGGTTCTCGCGTTTTGGATTTAATTGTGTGTGGAGTTTGTGGAGAAGTTTTTCTGGGTGGCTATAAAAAAACTACTAAAATCAATGGACAAGCTCTTACAATTTTGACTGCCGATCAACCAGATTTAGAAAACATACCAGATAGGGTTAATTTAGGTCAACATTATGGTCAATATGCTGTATTTTGGCCGCTTTATCGTAAAATTCCTAATGGTAAAGTCTCTGCATGGCATACTACACCTCAACAAAAAAATAATACATGGACACAGAATAAGATTAAACGTCAATGGGTGAGAGCCACATTTAATATAACTACTGGTGAGCTTAAACAGACTGGCAGAAAAACTAGCAAATCTAAAGAATCTGAAAAAATCGCAGTGTGGTTATATCAAATCACTGGTGAACATCCTAATGAATCTGCTTTACCGAGCAAATGTCCACGTTGTGATGCAGATTATGGTAGGCGTACCAAATTCCCGAGTCCTTTACGTTTCCATCGCACGGCTTTTCAGAAATCTTGTCAGGTGTTGGCACGGGGTTTATTGCGAGAAATACCTGCTCCGTCTGATTCCTTACCACAGCGTTCTTCTCGTAAATTGGTAATTTTCTCAGATAGCCGTAATGATGCTGCAAAATTGGCTGCGGGTATGGAACAAGCTCATTATCGT
>JAUXCJ010000308.1 GCA_030618965.1 Thiomargarita sp. | reverse complement strand
GTCTTGACAAAATTATTTATTTATTTATTTATTTATTTATTTATGATAAATGATTATTATGATAATAGTCAAGCTAATAAGATAACCGATGAGGCAAGATAAATACCCCCTAAGAAGTTTAAAGAACGCTTATCGTAGCGAGTGGCAATACCACGGAACTGTTTGAGTTTGGCAAAGAAATTTTCGACCAAATGACGTGCTTGATACAATGTTTTCGAGGATAAAGTTTTTTGAAAAAAAACTTTATCCTCGAAATCATAATCACGAAATTCTAAACGATTGGTTTTAGGTGGAATAACGGCTTCAATACCGCGTTGGTTCAAGGGAAGTATGACTCGTTCGAAAGCATCGTATGCCTTGTCAGCCAGTACCGCGGCGGCTTCTACTTGAGGTAATAACACATCTGCTCCTTGCAGGTCATGAGCTTGTCCAGGTGTTAGAAAAAACCGAGTTGGGTTACCCAAAGCATCAACAACTGCGTGGATTTTAGTACTCAACCCACCACTACTACGACCAATATCTTCTTGTAAAGGGGTGCTATCTTTTGCACCAGCACTGTGTTGGTGTGCACGGATTATGGTCGCATCTATCATTGCGTATTCGTTGTCAGCATCTTCTGACAACACCTTAAATACACGTTCCCACACTCCGCTTTTTGACCAACGTGTAAACCGAGTATGAACGACCCGAAAGTCCCCAAACGGTTCTGGCAGGTCTCTCCAGGGAATCCCAGAACGGTAGCGATATAAGATGGCATCTACAAATAAACGATTATTTTTAGCAGTTACGCCTACAGTCCCTTCTTGGCCTGGTAAAAGTTTTTCAATACGCTCCCATTGGTCATCTCGTAAAGCATATCGTTGTGGTTGTGTCATAATTTTTCTAATATTTTTAATATTATTATATGTTTTTAATGATATCATTTTATGTAGATAAATTCAAGTTTATCGTTATTTATTACCATAAATCACATTATTTTGTCAAGCGATTAATTGATGACACGCCCTAGTTAAAACAATAGCGACTTGGGGATTTAAGGGTTGTTTGGGTATTGTTGCTAAGGGGGGTGGTAATGCCACAAAGAGTCTAGCAGTGCATGCCGGATACAAGAATGCTTTAGGGCAATTTAAGAATACGGACTTCACAAATGTTGGGCGAGCTTTAACCAAACATCCAGAGGTCATAGGTGCAACAAAGCAAAGTTTAAGACAGGGGTTAAGAACTGATGCTCAGATAAACAAGGCAGGTGCTGATGCGCTGAAAAATATAATGCGTAACGGAGTGAAATCAACATCAACGCATCCACGATACGGTCAAATTGTTACCCACCAAATTAAAGGAGGATACGGTGCGCGGTTTAACGCAACAACCAATGATTTTATTGGTTTCATTAATCCGTGATCATATGATGAATACCGTTGATGAATACAGATTTAGAAAATGTTCTGATATTGATTTGGAGTTACCATTCTTTGAGGTTTTGGATGAAACTGATTCTGTTCTTATGGATGTATCAAAATCAGAAGATGGTGAGTTTCGAGTCCTATTTTATGAAGGATGCGTTTCAAAAAGTCTCTCTGTTCAATTATTGGAAGAGATCATTCTAGAAGCTAAAAAGCTTATCGTAAATGAAGAGGATTAACTGCTAAAAGCCTCGTGCAGCGGGGCTTGTTTACGATTATTTCTAAATATGCCTCGCCTTCAGAACCAGCCGTTTATGCACCACGAAAACGGCTTAATCTTTGATCTCGTAAATAATCCGGTAGGAGTAAAGCGATAACTCCATGAAGGTATCATTATTGAATTCCGGCACTTTCTTTCTTACCGACCTTCGTCAGGCCATCCAGCACATCCGTTTTTTCCCGAATATCCTGAGTGACTTTTTTGGCATAGTGGCGGGAGTCATGGGCAATAAAATCATGGATGGAACGTAAATCAGCCTTGGTCAGTTCCTACCAAATCACCATGAATCTATTTCTCGCTTGAGTTCCTCGCAGGTAATGGTTTTGCCCGGTTCAATCGTGATAGAACGATGCAGGGGTTTCGAGAATAACTATGATTGCTCAAAAAAATTTTCGCATCAGTGTTGGAGATGACGCTGAACATGAAGATCTCACAGCCGAGATATATTACCAAGAGTCTTTTTTAGCATTGCTGTCTCAAGAACATGGGTTTGAAAATTTACAGATTGAGATATATCCATGTCCAAACAGAGAAGCATGGGATTTTAGTTTGGATGAATTCATCAAAGTAATAGAAGCTTCTAAACAACGACTTTGGGAGTTGAGACAGATTTAGCAACTCTGTGTTAATATTCCGCAGAAATTATGGGGACACAATATTTAATTATGTAAACAAAAAAAAGACAATTAAGGAATAATTGGGGTCAGAATAATTGGGGTCAGAGTAACATTAATTGATTATTGTTGATATTATCGCTTCTAGCGAAACTCGAACTAACCTTACTATAAATCATCTTTCCTTTTATTGATTGACAAACAAATATTGTTATAGCAGATTAATTTTACTCAGACCCCAATTATTGCTGCCTATTACAGTCTAAAAAGAGCAACTTAATCAGACTATTAACCTAACTTTATCAATTAATTCTTACCGCATCACTGGTCAGATTCAAGAAACCAATGGCGATCCTTTGGGTTCGGTGTTAATCAGTGTTGGTAATCAAAGCGTTTACAGTGATTATGATGGTAATTATCAAATTGAAAATTTGAGTGCTGGTGATTTCAGCCTAAACGCCTCCGAATCTTATCATATTTCTCAAACAATTCCAGCAGCGTCGATGACTCTATTGCTACTGTCAATATCACGCTTGAGAGGGGCTTGACTGGGAAAGTCGAAGCTAAATACCCAAGCCTCAAACCAGGAAAACTGCAAACTTGTACTGATACCCTGACAAACCGTCTTGATAAGACACTTGATCTTATTGAAATCCGACAACAATTGTTCAATCTTGATACCAATACCGAAATTAATAATCAAATAATTTCGTTACAGGAATTAGAAAGCGGTGTTAGCCAGGTAGGGTGGGCAGCGTCTTTTTGCTGCCCACCAGCCCCAGAACTCATTAAAAAAACTTAATCAAGTTTTATGATTTTACCTGATTTTAAAAATCACCTAAAAAATATACCTTCATGATTTATATGCCTTTAATGATTTATCCATGATCTTCAAAATCGCCTAAAAAAATATACTTTATTTATATGTATGATTTTAGCCTTATTTCCAAAATCACCAGAAAAACTTCGTTTCATGCCGTAATACTCAAATCGCTTCAGTTGGTAGGGGCTGGGAAGATTCTGCTTATGATGCTTCTTTGAAAATTTTGCCAGAAGGTAGTATTTTAGCACATTGGAGCACTAATCGTTATAATAGCTTCCAAAGAAAAGCTGATGGTACTTTTGAAGCTTCTCA
Source organism: Thiomargarita sp. (assembly GCA_030618965.1). Classification (GTDB taxonomy): domain Bacteria; phylum Pseudomonadota; class Gammaproteobacteria; order Beggiatoales; family Beggiatoaceae; genus JAUXCJ01. Next base: position 8 of record JAUXCJ010000308.1, on the reverse strand, counting down.
TTGGGGTT
>JAUXCJ010000205.1 GCA_030618965.1 Thiomargarita sp. | reverse complement strand
GCAACGGATAAACAAAAACGAACTGTCTTGGCACAGACTCAACAAGTGCAATCGCCGAAAAATACCATTAATCTGATTCCCGCTGAGCGTCAGGTACTTAAGGCACAATTGGCTGTTGCTAAAACCCAGTTAGAAAGTGCTAATCTCAATTTAAAACGCACCACGATTCGATTGCCTTATGATGCCCGTATTGCTCAGATTAATGTCGAAAAAAACCAGTTTACTCAAACGGGACAAGTGTTAGTTGTGGCAGATAGTATTGATATTGCTGAAATATCTGCCCAAATTGCCATGCCAAAAGTGCGTCACCTGTTACAAGGCGTTTCTTCACCAATAAAAATGAGCAGTTTGCCCAAAGTCTTTGGATTATCTGCAATTGTGCGCTTAAATGATGGAAACTTTAAGGTTGAATGGACAGGCCGTTTTGTTCGTATTAGCGAGGAGCTTAATTCACAAACTCGTACAATCGGCATTGTGGTTGCAGTCGAGAATTCCTATCGTAAAGCTATCCCCGGAGTTCGTCCACCTCTGATTAAAAATATGTTTGTAGAAGTCGAACTCCGTGGCAAAGCGCATCCCAACCGTTTAATTATTCCCCGTTCGGCTTTACATGACAATAAATATGTATATATCGTGAATCAAGAAAGCCGCTTAGAAAAACAGACTATAGAAATTGATTTTATTCAAAGCAATTTTGTGGCGGTAAAAAATGGGCTGAAAAAAGGGGAACAGGTAGTCATCTCTGATTTAATCCCTGCCATTGAAGGAATGTTACTCAAGCCGATGCTGGATAAGAAGATAACAAAAAGCTTATTGCATGAAGCCAAAGGCAATAGTAACATCAAATAGTGGAGATTAGATTATGATTCGTTTTTTTGCCGCCCATCCTACCGCTGCAAACCTAATTATGATAATTTTTATTGTCTTAGGTATTATTGCGGCTCCCAAACTCCAACGCGCCACCTTCCCAGATTTTACCGCAGACGAAGTTGAAATCCGGGTTCCCTATCCGGGCGCGTCTGCTGAAGACGTAGAAGATGCCATTTGTCAGCGCATAGAAGATGCTGTTGATGGTATTAATGATATAGAAGAAGTGCGTTGTGAAGCCAAAGAAGGCTTAGGCACTGCCGTCGTACAATTGCGCGAAGGCGGAGATTTTGACCATTTTATGGATGATGTCAAAACCGAAGTTGAAGCAATTGATAATTTTCCCGAACAAACCGAATTGCCGATTATCAAGCCGTTGGGGCGCACCGATCATGTGGTTTCTCTAGCGGTAACTGGACCCATGAGTGCAACAGATTTAAAGGTTTATGCCGAACAAATAAAAGATCGTTTACTATTAGAGCCAGAAATTTCTCAAGTCGATATTAAAGGATTTTCTGAGCATCAAATCCGTATCGAATTGCCCGCCCATACCTTGCAACAATATGGACTCAGTGTCGCGGATATTGCAGCAGTGATCAGTCGGCAAAGTATTAATTTACCTGCTGGTAGCATTGAAACTCGCGCTCAAGATGTGTTAATTCGTTTTGTCGATGAGCGGCGCACCACACAAGCCTTTGAAGACTTAATGGTAATAAATAGTCTAAGCGGGGGGCAAATTCGTCTTGGTGATATTGCTCAGATTACAGATCGTTTTGAATTAGACGAAGACAAAATTCTGTTTAATGGACAACGCGCTGCTATTTTAAAAATTAGCAAAACCAAAATCGAAGACAACCTGATCATTGGTGATGCTGTAAAAAGGTTTGTGGAAAAAGCACAACAAACGGCACCGCCTGGAGTTCATTTTAGCCTTACTGAAGATCGGTTTTCCATCGTCCGTGATCGTTTGAATTTACTCCTCAAAAATGGTGTTCAAGGTTTAATATTAGTGGCGATGACACTGTGGTTGTTTTTTAGCTTTCGTTTTGCTTTTTGGGTAGTAATGGGTTTGCCAATCTCATTTTTAGGTACCATTTTCTTTATGCCAATGCTGGGGCAATCTTTGAATATGCTCACAATGGTAGGCTTACTAATTGCCATTGGACTCATTATGGATGATGCCATAGTCATTTCTGAAAATATAGCCGCTCACTTACGCAAAGGTAAAAAGGCACTACAAGCCGCGATTGATGGAACCAAAGAAGTTGGTATGGGAGTCTTTTCCTCTTTTTTAACCAGTTTATGTATGTTTGTACCACTAGCTATTTTAGAAGGTGATATTGGTAAGGTACTTAAAGTAATGCCAATTATCCTGATTCTCACTTTAATTGTTAGCTTGGTAGAAGCTTTTTTGATTTTGCCACATCACATCGGGCATTCTCTCGCCCAAGCCCAACGCCCCAACCGTTTTCGTCGTTGGTTTGACAACCTAATTGAATGGCTACGGCATCAGATATTAGGGCGCGTGGTGGATTGGGTGGTGAATTGGCGTTATCTCTTTATAGGGCTTCTGATTGCGACCTTTATTGGCTCTATTGGCATGTTAGCTAGTGGTAATGTGAAATTCAGCGCGTTTCCAGATATTGACGGAGATGTTGTCGAAGCCCGTATTTTATTACCGCAAGGAACACCGCTGGCGCATACTGAAGCCGTTGTCGAACAAATCATGGCAGCCTTAGAACGAGTCAATGCCGAGTTCACCCCGCTTCAGCCTGATGGACAGCCTCTAGTCAAACAAACCCAAATTCAATTTAACCAAAATCGTGATGCCCATGAAATTGGCCCTCATGTAGCCACCATTACGGTTGATTTGCTGACGGCTGAAGAACGTCACGGCAGGATTGATGATATTATCGGAAAATGGCGAACCGAAGTGGGCGACTTACCCGATGTGCTGAGTATCAACTTCAAAGAGCCAGTGATTGGTCCTGGGGGATTAGCGATTGACATTCGCTTACAAGGCAATGATTTTGAACAATTAAAAGCAGCATCTTTAGAACTACAAAATTGGCTAAGTCGTTACAAAGGAGTCTTTGACCTTTCCGACGACTTGCGCCCAGGTAAGCCAGAAATACGCCTACGCTTAAAAGAAGGAGCCTTAGCTTTAGGCTTTGATGCCACCACGATTGCTAACCAATTACGCTCAGCTTATTACGGCTACACAGCCAGTGAAATTCAAGTGGGCTCCGAATCTTATGAAATTGATGTGCGTTTAGACTCATTAGATAAAGATAGTCTGGCTGATTTTGAATATTTCACATTGACAAGCAAAGACGGGCAACAAGTACCGCTGAGTGCGGTCGCCGAAATCGAAATGGAACGCGGCTATGCCCGTATCCAGCGAATCAATAACCAACGCACCGTAACAATACAAGGTGATGTTGACAGCCGAGTTTTGAATGTCAATGAAATGGTTCAAGAAACCAAACAAAGTTTCCTACCAGCCTTTCAGCAACGCTACCCAATGATAACGATCACTTTTGAAGGCTCAGCCAAAGAAGGTGGTAAAACTGGCAAATCGGCCCTTCAATCATTTCTATTGGGCTTACTGGGTATCTATGTGCTACTGAGCTTCCAATTTCGCAGCTATATGGAACCGCTGACGGTGATGATAGCAATCCCGTTTGCCTTTATTGGTGTTATTTGGGGGCATTGGTTAATGGGATTTGATATTACCATGCCCAGTGTGATAGGTTTCATTTCACTGGCAGGTATTGTCGTCAATGACTCTATTCTACTGGTTACATTTTTAAAAATGCGCGTCAGAGAAGGTATGTCGATTCATGAAGCCGCCACCACTGCCAGCCGAGAACGTTTTCGTGCGGTATTACTGACATCCTTGACAACCATTGCTGGTTTAATCCCCATTTTGTCAGAAACGAGTTTACAGGCACAAATTTTGATACCTTTGGTGACTAGTTTGGTTTTTGGACTTGTTGCTTCGACGTTTTTGGTATTGTTGGTGGTGCCAGCTTTATACACGATTTTAGAAGATTTTGGGTTTACTGAAAGTTTAGGAGAATAAGCGCAAAATATAAAAACCCTGAATCGCGGATTAAACGGATTACACCGATTACACGGATTAAAAACCTAAAAACATACACCTAGGTTTTGGGTTTGATTTAAAATCGGTGTAATCGGTGTAATCCGTTTAATCCGCGATTCAAAGCTTGAAATATGGAAATTTGATAAACACTATGGTGGACGCAATATGCAGGTTTACAAAATACACTAAGTTCTACGTCTCGTAACATTTTAATTTTACAAACTAAACATGTTAAAATTAATTTTAAATTTTACTTTGAGGATAACACGATGAAACAAGTTGCTCCGTTACGTTATGATGTGATTTTCAAGAAGGCTTTTGGTAATCCAGAAATGTTCACCGCTTTGGTTGGTG
>JAUXCJ010000329.1 GCA_030618965.1 Thiomargarita sp. | reverse complement strand
TATCTTTTGCAAATTAGCTTTCACTACATCTTTGTTATTAACGATTACATCACTAGCCTATGCTCAGCAGGAGCAAGAAAATTTATCTTTAACGAACGACGTGCTTGACACTGAGGTAAAAAGTACTGCTAACTTGAAAAAACAACTTGTTATATCGAGTGCCCTAGTTGATGACTTTATTGGGAGATCGCTGGAAATTTTTGGTGAGAACTTTGATAATGGTGATTATTTGTTGGTTACCTTGGGTAAGGCACAACTATCTATTATTAATGATGATTCTGATTATATTGAAGCAGTATTTCCTCCATACATGGAACCAGGTTTTTATGTACTTACAATCTCCACTGCCCCCAATGCAATGATACATTTTGATGCACATGGAGTTATTATTGGTGAAATCGCCGAGGATGACGAAGAGGAATCGGTTGTCGATGAAGTAGCGTGTAATCATGGGGATTGCACGGACGAATTTTTTAAGGCATGCAATAAGGTATTTAGATGGAACGGACCCTTCAGGGTAATGGGAAAAAAGCACTTAAGTATCAAGTATTTTTGTACGTGTTGCAACAAATAGTGTGGATATAGTGTGCGGCATCGAATTTACCCTAGCACGCCATCTATGGTGGTAGGTTTTAATCGCTCACTGAGTATTAGAATGTGTTGATTGCGACAGTTCCTGCGAACAGGCCTGCCCCATGCGCTTGAAACCGCGCAGTATTAAACGCAAGATGTTCATTTGTACCCAGTGTATGCAGTGCATACAAGCGTGTTAACAGGTTTCCAATCTACTATCATCGGAAAAAAATAATATAGGAATCTTAAAAAGGAACTAAATTATTATGTTCCCCGTCAAGAAAAGTTCAGACAAGTTTTTTTTAATTAAACCAAGGAAATGAAAAATATGTGTGGAATTATCGGCGCAGTAGCAGTACGCGATGTAGTGCCTATTTTGATTGAAGGCTTAAAACGTCTTGAATATCGTGGTTATGATTCATCCGGATTGGCAACGATTAATGGTGAACAATTAGAACGTAAACGTGCTGTTGGTAAAATCTCTAAATTAGAGGCTAAACTCAAAAAAAAATCATTATCTTCAAAGATTGGTATAGCCCATACCCGCTGGGCAACGCATGGAAAGGCAAATCAAGCAAATGCCCATCCCCATTTTTCAAAAGATAACATTGCGGTAGTACACAATGGTATTATTGAGAACCATTCCAAATTACGTGAAACACTCGAAAAAGCTGGTTATGAGTTCTCTTCTGATACGGATACCGAAGTGATTGCTCATCAGATTCATTACCATCTTAAGCAAGGAAAAAATTTATATGCTGCCTTTTTGGCAAGCTTAGCAATGATTGAAGGCACTTATGCAATCGCTATGATTAGCCCTTTGATGCCCGATAGTTTATTCGCGGCACGGCGCGGTAGTCCGTTAATTGTTGGTATTGGAGTTGGTGAATATTTTTTGGCTTCCGATGCGGCGGCTTTGATTTCTGTCACTCAGCGGGTGATTTACTTAGAAGATGGTGATATTGTTGAGCTTCAACGCGATAATATGACTATCACTGATATGGCAGGTAATCCGGTTGAACGTATCGAGCATATCAGCAAATTACAAGCTGATGCGGTTGAACGTGGCGAATATCGCCATTATATGCAAAAGGAAATTTTTGAGCAACCTCAAGCAATTATAGATACGCTAGAAGGTAGAATTCATAATGGACGTGTGCTAGAAGCAGCATTTGGACCGAATGCTGGAGAATTATTTTCCAAGATTGAAGCAGTACAGATTATTGCTTGTGGCACCAGTTATCATGCCGGTATGGTGGCTCGCTATTGGATTGAAAGCTTGGCTAAATTGCCTTGTACTGTCGAAATTGCGAGTGAGTTCCGCTATCGGAAACCCTTGCCTAATCCAAAAGCCTTAGTTGTCACCTTATCTCAATCTGGTGAAACCGCTGATACATTAGCTGCTTTGGCGGAAACGAAACGTTTAGGATTTGGCCCCAGTCTTGCTATTTGTAACGTTCCAGAAAGTTCATTAGTGCGTGCCTCTGATTTGGTTTTAATGACGCACGCAGGGCCTGAAATAGGTGTAGCTTCAACTAAAGCGTTTACAACTCAATTATTATCATTATTAATGCTGACGGTTGTATTGGCACGCCGTCGTGGTATGACAGCAGAAACTGAAAATCAGATTGTTACTGCGATCCAATCTCTCCCTCGACAAATTGAAAAAATGCTGACTCTTAACGACAGCATTGAAAAATTAGCGGAACAATTTGCGGATAAGCATAATGCCTTATTTTTGGGTAGAGGCATACATTACCCAATAGCAATGGAAGGTGCTTTAAAATTGAAGGAAATTTCCTATATCCATGCAGAAGCTTATCCGGCGGGTGAACTCAAACATGGCCCCTTAGCTTTAGTTGATGATAAAATGCCCGTGATTGCGGTAGCACCGAATGATGATTTGCAAGAAAAATTAAAATCGAATTTGCAAGAAGTTAATGCCAGAGGCGGACAACTATTTGTTTTTGCTAATCATAGTTCTATGAAGCAAGGTTTTGATTATATTAATGTTATTGAAACCGGAGAAGTGGATGAAATCATTTCACCAATTATTTATACGATTCCTTTGCAATTGTTGTCTTACCATGTAGCTTTGATTAAAGGCACAGATGTTGATCAACCAAGAAATTTGGCGAAAGCGGTTACGGTGGAATAAAGGAGAGGATATGAATCTTGAATTAACACCCGAACTACTTACCGCCTGGGGAGAAAAATGAGGTAAGTCATACCTTGCTCACTTGTCAATAGAAGAAAGATTAGCAGGGCTGAAACCAGAAGACAGATTAGTAGGGTTGAAACCAGAACAATTGGATGTACTACTGGAATCCTATTTAAAACAACGTAAGCAACGGCATTGATGTTACTTGATTATCAATTTTTAGTTATATAATCAAGGATAAAAAACACTGAGTACAACGGATTTTAAAAATTTAATTATTTAAAATCCGTTTTTTCTGTAAATCCGTTGTACTCCGTTTTAATCCATCTTCATATACTTGGCATCTTCAGAATCTGAACTAACTGATGTTACGCACCAGCATTCAAAATGTGGTTATTAAAAATCTAAGTCTTTCCCCTGAAAGGGGATAACATATGTCGGGCAACTTCCTAGGATTGGTTTAGATAGATACC
>JAUXCJ010000219.1 GCA_030618965.1 Thiomargarita sp. | reverse complement strand
TTGAGTGCCAAATCTTGGGGGGCTTGCTCGGCTAATTCTCTCAATTTCAAAAACTTGAGAAACTGTTCGGCAGATTCAGGATTATTTAATAATGACTGGAGTTCGTTATTGAGTTTATCGACACTCTTGATAAACAGTGTCAGTTCATCAGATGATTCGCTGCCAAAGCCTAATTTTTCCAACTGGCTGGCAGCGTCAGCCATTTGTTGAATGAATCTAACCGAATAGTCATCCGCTCCTAAGAACTTGATGGCTTGGCTCAAGAATTGCCGATATTGCTTTTGTTCCGTTTGAAATTGACGCAGCCTTTCTACCACCGCCTTATCCAATAATTTAATGGCAGCCGTAGTATCAAACGGCACTGGCATCGGGGTGAGTAGCGTCGCGTCAATCTTGGTGAGTGTTTGTAGGAAGGCTAACTGTGGCGCGAGTGGCATTTGGTTTTCTTCAATCAAAACATCAAGATATGCTTGGTATGTCTGCGTTTCCAACAACAGAGTTGACAGAATATTTTGAATGCGCTCTTCATCACCGGGCAGAATTTTGACCGGTTTAAAACCCTGCCACTGTTGTATCACCTTCTCGGAGAGGGCCTCGTATTGCTGGCCTAACTCTTTTAAACTATTAATTTTATTATTAAATTCATTGCGCTTCATTTGCTGGGGGTTTTTAACCTCAAAAGGCAGCTTTTCATCAGCAAGCTCGCCCCGTAATCTTTCCACCACCCAAAAAATGTCATAAATTTTTTCGTCATTGGGTCCAACGACAGTATTGACCAGATTTGAATAAGACAGCAATTGTTGTTTTTGGAGGGTCAGTTCTTGAATAGAGCGTTCTAATTGCTCAACATCAGAGTATTCTTGATTAAGCCGTTTTTTCAAATCGGCATGTAATTCACCTTTTTGGGTTTTGTGGCTATGCAATTCCAAACAAAATTCCCCCAAGCCGACATTATCCAGTCGTTTTCTGACCACCTCCAAAGCCGCTTTTTTCTCTGCCACAAACAACACGGATTTCCCTTGAGAGAGAGCAGCAGCAATTAAATTCGTAATCGTCTGCGATTTGCCAGTTCCCGGCGGCCCTTCTACAACAAGGTTGGCTTGTTTCCACAGAGCCTCCATAATGACCGCCTGTTGGGAGCTATCCGCATCGAGAATCAAGGGGGTTTTATCAGCGAGGGGGTGAGTGTCTATATTGATTTCCTTCGCCATTTTTTTGGAAGGAGTGACTTCGCCCACAATAATTTGTTTGAGGTTAGCATTGTCAGCGTCATCCGGCCAACTTTCAGCAGCTAAATCTTTGTACATCAATAATTTAGCAAAACTAAAAAAATCTAAGCGGATATCGGGCACGACTTGCCAGCGGGGCATGTTTTTAGCCACTTCTGCCACTTGGGCTAAATAATTTTCGGGTTGAATTTCATCAGAAAATGCTGGTAACACCAAATCAAAATCATTGGCTAATTTTTCCGCTAAAGAGGTATTGGTTTCAATGTCCTCATCACGGTATGACAGCACATAATTATAAGTTGCCGAACGCGGCAAATGCGTCCGTTCTAATTTGACAGGGATAAGAATTAATGGGGCTTTGAGCGGCACCGTCGCATTTTTGTCTTCATACCAAGCCAAAAAACCCGCAGCCAGATATAACAAATTGCTGCCAGTTTCTTCTATAGCGGAGCGAGCTTCTTGCGCCAATTTTTTGCAGCGCCGCTCTAACATTTCTTGATTATGGGCGGTTTGCAGCACCGTTTCTTGATATTTTTCATACTGTTGTGCGACAAAAGTCATGCTTTTACCTTCTCGCACCAATTTATTAAAAATCTTCTCAAGCGGCGTATCTACGATATGCACCGTCCGGACTTTTTCCTTATAACTGAGAAGTTGGTTACGCTTCGAGAGATCTAATAAACGTTGACGGATAGTGTCTAGTGATTGTCGTGTGATTGAAGATAAGGCGGTGTCTGACATAATGAATGGCTCTGTCAAAAGTACAACTAAAATTTTTGAACGGTGATTGAGATGATTTTTATGATAATCATAATAACACTTATCACAGTCAATCACTTAAATCACAAAAATCACAGTTCAAACATTCACTCCTCCAACAACTCTTTAAGTGTTTCAGGGTTTTCACGCGCAGGATAGCGTTGATAGCAGCAGCCTCAGTTCCATTCTATGCATAATCAAACTTTTGAAATAAGATGGAATTAATCAATACCTTCGCCAAATAACATAGTAGAGTGGACAATATCTTTTTTTTTGCCCACCATTGAAATACAAGAACCTATCCCACTGTTCATTTATTAAATGAAATAGTCAGTTATCAAGTTAGTAAGCTGAGAGCTGAGAGCTGAGAGAGAAAACCGTCTGCTTTTTGAAAAAGGTTGGATTATTCCTTATTTTTACAATATAATCTTTTCCTGTTAGGTGATTTGAGCTCATTTTAAGTGTGCTGTTAGGTATCCTGAATAGCTTCACAGACACCTAACTTACTAAAGTATTTTAAAAGTATTTCCAAAAGACTTAATTGTTAATATGTTACCTCGTATTTTTATCCGGCCTTTATGCACAAAATATTGATAATAAAGCAAAAAGTATATATACAATGAAAATGGACTCTTTGAGACTGTATGAGACCTTCTTTTTACTGACTGTGCTTCCGTACTAAGCCAAAATTTAGTTTTTATTTGAAAATAAAACGATATATTTCAATAAGTTACGTTATTAAAATTCAAAATATTTCTGATAACTTATTGATAATATTTACGATAGGAAGCATTCCTTAAAAACTTTAGTATAATTAAAGAGAGAGGAATTAATATTAGTATCTTATTAGATTATAACTTGAACATCGAGTACAAAGGAGTTTATTATGAAACAGATACTGAGTATTATTACACTAATACTGCTCATAAGCAGTTGTGGTGGTACTGCCACTGCCCCCCGAGAAAACGTCATGTACGTTGTGCCTTCAAACACATCACCGGCAGTCGTGCCGGCAAACACATCACCGGCAATCGTACCTACCAGCCACCCAGCTAAAAAAATGGCTTTAGTGATAGGCAATAGCCGCTACCAATATGGCCGCTTGAGAAATACCGTGAATGACGCACAAGATGTAGCGCGTGTGCTCAAAAAAATCGGTTTTGAGGTTATCTATAAAACCGAGCTAAATCAAGCTGGAATGGATAACGCGCTCCGTGAATTTCGCCAGCGGTTATCACAAACCCATGCCATTGGCTTTTTTTATTACTCTGGGCATGGTGCCCGTTTTAATGGCGAAAATTATCTGTTACCGATTGATAACAACCGAATTCTGGAGGGCGGAGATTTGGAATACTACGCGATCCCGGTGAGTAAAGTCTTGAAGAACATGAATGAGGCTAAAACTCGCTTGAATATTGTAGTGTTAGATGCTTGTCGTGATAACCCTTTTCGTAGCATCAGTAAAAATATCAATCGTGGTTTAGCGCGAATACAGTCAAACGGTTCAATTATTGCTTTCGCAACAGCTGAGGGAAATACGGCTTCAGATAGTAGTCAAAACGGACGCAACGGTTTGTTTAGTTCACATTTGGTTAAAGCTTTAAAAAGGGCGCAGCAAACACATCAACGTATAGATGATATGTTTATGGAAGTCCGCAATGCTGTTGTCTCAGAAAGTCATAGTAAACAAGTGCCTTGGGTTAATATTTCTTGGACTGATAAATTTTGTTTTGGGGGCTGTCAGCAAAATGGGGCGAATGTTGTGGTGCCGCCGGTGCCGATTCTACCTTCCCCAGCACCAGTTACGCCAAGGCCAACTTCGCTAGTTTCTCCCTCTTTGGGAGATCGTTATACCAGATATAGATCACTTGAATTCGAGTTCTGTAATAAAAGTCCAAATACAGTCTCAATCGCAATAGGATATTGGACATATAACAAAGGTAACTATTTTATCACGAAGGGATGGTGGAATGTGGAAAGTAATCGGTGTAAAGTTCCTTTTCACTCTTGGGAGGTGGCAACTGCCAATTTCTACCTCCACATTCAAGTTGATGGTAAGTCCGTTACAGATAAAAGCTTCCGGACAAGGGATGGTGATAGAGGCGGAATCAGAGGATGTGTTGGGTCCGATTCGTTTGTTATAACCAAGGAATCTAGCTGGGTAAAGGGTTGTAAGGAGGGCGAACACGAAG
>JAUXCJ010000013.1 GCA_030618965.1 Thiomargarita sp. | reverse complement strand
GGGTATTATATAAACTGGGCAAACCTGCTCAAGCAATTTCATATTTGCGTAAAGCACTTACCCAACAAAATGATCCTGAGATAGCAGCGCATTTAGGTGAAGTTTTATGGAATACTGGTGATAAAGAAGCGGCTAAAAACATATGGAAACAAGCAGTTGAAGCCTTTCCTAATGACGAAAAATTGCTTGATACAATCGGACGTTTTTTGCAAAAAATTCAAGATAAATGAAGGAAATTAAGGCATGAGGTATTTCTTTCTATTGCTACTACTATTATCGGGTTGTGCCCAATTGCCACCCTTGCCGCCAACGCCAGCAAGCCAGCTTGATTCATGGCGTTTAACTGGTCGCATTGCTATTTTAACCGGACATGATAGTTGGATTGCTAAGATTTATTGGCGTCAGCAAGGTACAGCTTATCAAATACGTTTGAATGCTCCCACCGGACAAGGTGCTTTATTGCTTAACGGAAACAATAATGGGGTTATGATGCGTACTGCCGATCATAAAACCTTTGAGGCTCCCGATCCTGATGCTTTAATTTTGAAAGTGTTGAAGCTAGAAATTCCCCTGAGTCATTTACAAGCTTGGATTAGAGGTTTCCCTGACCCCAATTCTGCTCCTGAATCATATACTCTCAACGAAGCGGGCCAGTTACAGCACTTACGGCAAGCTAATTGGCGAATAAAATATGGCAGCTATATTAAAGTACAGGGAGTTTATTTACCCAAAAAAATCGTAATTGAGAATACGCGATTTAAGCTTAAAATAGCCATTTCGCACTGGGATATAAAGCTTCTTGGTCAATCCTTATGAAAAATAAACCCAATATGGCAACCCCCTGTGGTTGCCCTCCTGATAAGAATAATAGCAATGTTTGGTTTTAACAAAAAAAACTCAAAAGAAGAGAACACGCAAGAGAGCACGCAAACGACTAAAAAAGGCTTGTTTTCTCGCTTAAAGCAAGGTTTAAGCCGTACTCGTGAAAATTTTACCGAAGGATTAGGCAATTTATTACTCGGCAAGAAAGTTATAGATGATGATTTGCTTGAAGAAATTGAAACTTTATTACTTACTGCCGATGTAGGTGTTGAAGCCACACAAGCCTTGATGAATGATTTAAATCAACGTCTTGAACGTAAACAGCTTAAAGATTCTGAAGCCTTATTTCAGGCTTTGCGCGAAAATATGCAAGCAATTTTGCAGCCTGTTGAGCAGCCTTTAATTTTAGACAATGACACTAAAAAACCTTTTGTAATTTTAATGGTAGGTGTTAATGGGGCGGGGAAAACTACGACAATTGGTAAACTTGCTAAACGCTTTCAAGCCGAAGGGCGTTCTGTGATGCTGGCAGCCGGTGATACCTTTCGTGCGGCTGCGGTTGAACAATTAAAAGTCTGGGGCGAGCGTAATAATGTAGCTGTGATTGCTCAAGATAAGAGAGCTGATTCTGCTTCAGTCATTTTTGATGCTTTACAGGCAGCGAAGGCACGAGGAATTGATGTACTTCTTGCAGATACCGCAGGACGTTTACATACGCAAGGGAATCTGATGGAAGAATTAAAAAAGGTAAAGCGAGTTATGAAAAAAATTGATGCCGCTGCGCCTCATGAAACAATGTTAATTATTGATGCCGGCATTGGTCAAAATGCCCTTGTCCAAGTGAAAGAATTTCATCAAGCGATAGGGCTAACAGGTTTAACGGTGACTAAATTGGATGGAACTGCCAAGGGGGGGATTCTCTTTGCGGTAGCCAAACAAACTGGGCTACCAATTCGCTTTATCGGTGTTGGAGAACAAGTTGATGACTTGCGGCGTTTTGAAGCTGCTAGTTTTGTCGAAGCCTTGTCGAGTCAGTAAAATCTGATATAGGTGGGCAAGCGGGGGTAGGAACAAAATTAAATATCGTGCCGCCCGTTCACCCACCCTACCTAGCTTAGTCCTGCCAGCGACAGCTCAATTTTTTATTCACGATTCGCTTACCATTCGGTTTGTAAACCTGCACCCGATACGGTTCTCCGTCCCGATAAATTAGCACTTTGTATCTGTATCCACCATTCTTCCAGTTGATGTGGCTCCCTCGCTGGTAGTCAGACACTTTGTTACTACCGATATAAATCTTCCCTGCCTTAGCATGACCTTCGTATGATGCATCCCAGCCAAAGCCAGAAACAATCACCGAAAGATTGTTTCCAAAACAATGATAATCTGCCATAGCAGGGACCGTAAGCAAGCAGCCACTCCCTAAAACAATCGCAGAAAGAAACATAGATCTTTTGAATTTCATAGTTAATTTTCCCAGTTTAAAATAAATATATCATACACCTAACAATGCGAACTCCATCTAAAATCAGTTGCCGTGTGACAACTTGTCAACAACCATGCGAGCTTTGGCACAATTGAAACTGGCCGCTACGAGTGGTTGGCTGATTATAATAGAACAAACTGAGATGAGCAAGCTAAGTCCAAATATAGGTATCAGATTGTGTCGTAATGCAGTTGCACCAATCAATAAATCTGCTTGTGAGCGAGTAATCCCTTGTTGACGAAATCGCCCTCGCAAAATCCCACATTGTTGAGCAATTTCTGTTGTCACAGGTAAAATCTCACAGCAAGATTGGACAAAATTTTCAAACCAAGCCCATTTCTTGCGAGCATCTTTATAACTTAAGCCATAGTAAATTTCTTCAACACTAACCACACTCATAAAAACTGGAGTTTGTTTATCAATCAATTGCCTGACTTGTAAATTTGGCTTACTTTTCATAGCCTCACTGACAACATTGCTATCAAACAAAAAATTCATCCGACATCTCCAAAATTGGGTTAGGGCGATCTTTACGTGTTGGAAGTTCAAAGTCTGGTTCAAGCAAATTAATTTTGTCTAAATCTGACCAAAGTTCAACCATTGTCGGCTTAGGATTACTTGATATAGATAGTATTTTGGGTTTATCAAATTGTTGTATGGTAATTTGTACTTGAATATGTTCAGGTAAATTGAGGGGTGCAAGAGGGCGCAAAATACCATTTTCATAGATAGCAGTCACTGAATTATTCATGGTAATAACTCCTGATTTTTTGAGAATTAGATAAAATAACTACACAGATTGCATTTAAAAATGGATAAGGCAAAATCTAAGCCGAGCGGTTTTTTATCCTTTCTGTACTGCAATCCCTGTAGTTATATTTTAAACAAACAGCCGCCAGCCACCCAAAAAGCAGTAGTAAATCAAAAAAGAGATGTGCAGTAATTAGTAGTAGGAAAGCAAGGCGAGCTAACCTAGATAGTCATATTACTTTTCTTTACTAAGTAGGTACGCAGAAATATTTTACCATTTTGCTCGTAGCGAGAAATCCGATTTTTTAAAAAAATCGGATTTCTTTTCTTTTTGAGCCGCTCTTCTTCCGCTTGATGCTCAGCCATTTCTCTCGCTAATTTTGCCTTTCTGAGTTGCTCCTGTTCTTCTGCTTTACGTTCAGCTATTTTCGGAGCGTCTTCAATACCTTTCAAACTACTAACAAGCACTTGCACCGATTCTGGCCGTTTTTCGGGATTTTGTCTCACACAATCACATAGTAATTGATACCACTCCGGCGCATGTTCTAACAGTTCTTGCTCCACAGCAAATGGAATTTCCCCTGTCAGCAAACGATACATAGTTTTCCCAAATGCAAAAATATCGCTTCTCGCACTCGGATCGCCAAACTGCCGCGCATAACCCCGTTGCTCCGGCGGCGCATATTCCAAAGTGCCAAACACCGCTTGCTCAAATACCGACTTTCCCGATTGACTCCGCTTAATTGCCACATCCCGCAAAGAAGTCGTCACGCGAGACAAACCAAAATCAATGATTTTTACCGCTATCCCCCAATTCGTCCGTTTTAGCAACAGATTTGCTGGCTTTAAGTCCAGATGGTAAATCCCCACTTCATGGGCGCGTCGTAAACCTTCAGCAATTTGTAAAGCTACCATTAAGCCGTTTTTCAAATCCAGCGGGCCGTATTTTTCTAAATATGCCTCGCCATCTATGGCTGCTTCAACATATTCCGTCACAAAGTAGGGCTGTTTTTTATTGACATTATCCGCATAACCATAATCTAACGGCTTGGGTACTAAATCACCTGCGATTTTGTCCAAGGCTAGGGGTTCTTTAAACACTGTCTCAAGAGAACCCGCGATATTTTCCCAAAAACACTTGATAACAACCAATTTATGTCCTTTTATCAAATAATTATGGTTTTCGCACAAGAAGGCACAACCCATGCCTCCTGCACCTAACATTTTTTTAATCGGATAATAACCGGTATTGATATCATGTAAAGCATAGCGTCCGTTTGAAAGTTCTATCGCTTTCTGTAAAGCCGATAAGGCTTTGGCATAATACTGCTCTTTCGCAGATACGTTGACTTCTGCAAACCCCTTGCGCCACCGCACCTGAAAAACATTAAAATAAGCCAGCGCCTTATCTTCATTATTTTGAGCTTTTTCAATTGCTTGGAGGAATAAACGCTCAGCATTTTCCAATTTTCCCGTCGAAGACAATGCACAACCTATCTTTATAGATACCTGACTATATTCTGGCGTTATACTCGGCAATTGTCCTAATTGCTCAACCGCAGCCTCAATCAATTGCTGGCTGTCGTTATCGAACTGGGTAAATTCATCACGATGCTCGTGATGATAAGCCTAGCCGCGTCATCTGCTCATAGAGAGCTTGTAAAATCGCATTATTTTCTATGACGACAGATTGAGTTTCCGCCGTAGTTTTTTTCGTAGTTTCGACATCCTTTTCGATTTTGTCTAGCGTTGTATAAACCTCTTGCGCCCACGCCAGAATCTCATCGGTGCGAGTTTCAAAGCGAGTTTCAAAGCGTATCAATTGCTCATGGCGATTTTGCCAAGCGTAACTACCTTAATTTGATGTAATGTTGCTATTTCTTAATAATCAATTCATTATACTCGATGATCAAGTTTTTAAATTTTACTTTTTAGCTAATTATAAAATCTCCACTTTTTTGATGATTTTACTCTGGTTTCCAATTGTTAGCGAAGCCGGTGAGATAGATAAGGTTGTATTTAACAATTCAGGTATTACCATTAATCATCACAATTGCAAATTAAATCCTACCATAAAATCGGGAAAAAAGCTGATTTTACCGATGGTTAATTGTACCAGTTTTAATGGCCAAATTAATATTTCTCACCCGGAGTTACAAATAACCAGAATTCACTGGGAACAACATAATCCAAATACGGTTTGGATTGTTGTTACTTTTTCAACTGAAGAATACCAATTTCAAATAAGCTCTTTTCCAAATCGCTATTTTTTATGTATTTCAAAATGTGATCAATCAAAGAGTAAAAAAACTAACCGCTTAGATAAGGCAACTCGCAATAAATAATATACCAATCTGGGCAACCACATGAGTAGGTTGGGTTAGCTTATCAAGCGAAGCGCGATAACGTAACCCAACATTTTCTGGCTTGTTGGGTTACGTTTTTTTACTTCGTAAAAAAAGCTAACCCAACCTACAAATAAAACTGGTATTTTATTATTTGCGAGTTGCCTAAGATAATAGCCTCCCAAAAAAATGATGTTTTTACTTAGAGGAATTTTATTTCAAATTCCTTTACAAGGCATGAAAATCGAGGAATTTCTTGACCGTTCTGTTGGTTTTGTACCTAAAGATGTGATTAGAGACGGCTTGCCACACTTTGGTGCTAAACGTGATGATTGGAAAGGAAAAACGAGAAGACATAAAGGTTATGACATCTATGCCAATAAAATTAATGTGATTGCTGCTGCTGATGGAAGGGTGACAAAAGTTAGAAAAAATCGAAGAGCGGGACTATATGTGAAATTACATCATGGTTCTCAAGTCTATTCTCTTTATATTCATCTCACCAGTGCTTCTGTGAAAACCGGTCAAAAAGTCAGGCAGGGCGAAATCATAGGCAGAATTAATGGCATAAGTGGGAATGCTATCTCCCCACAGCTACATTTTGAAATTAAGCCCAATAATAGAAGTGTTGATCCACTGCCTTTAATTGAAAGCTATTATCAATCTGATAAACAAATCCTAGCCAAAATCAGACGCTATAAAAAATCTATTTCAGATTCTATAAAAATCAGACCTGACAGGTTTTAAAAACCTGTCAGGTCTTAATCGTAACTGAATGTTACGCACTACTGCCATTAAGTTCAGCTCAAAAACGTTATTTTGTAGTTCTTGGCATGGTGGGCAACAAAAAGACCTTGCCCACCCTACAATATCTTATGCACGGGGTGTCATGCAATGTAAGCTTGCCACTCCGACGACTACATCAAATTAATTACAAGTCAAACCAGCATCTGTGGCAATGTCGCGGAGCATAATCATGCAGGCAGCAGCTTCATCTTCGTTGACTGAGTTGTGAATTTGTGCGCCGTTGTAGTTGGTGCTGCAGTAGCCAGCATCAACTGTCATATAATCAGGTGAGTCATAAATAAAAATATAATTTGTTGGCTCATCTATTGTACAACTAACGTCAGTAGACGACAATAACTCACTCCTATTATTCGAGCTCGAGAAATTTGTTGTAGCACAGGGGCAAAGTATAGGTATAATAGGGCGACCAGTAATCTGAGTGAACTTATCACTGACCCTGGTGCAAGCTTGCTCAGTACTCTCTGGGTTATCGGTGTCGCATTTCATGCCATTGGTGTAGGCATTGCATAAGCCATAGGCAGCACCGCTTTCAGCATCACAGATAGAGACTTCGGCAAAAGCGGCACCCGCAAAGCCAATTATAATAGTGGACCAAATAGTTATCAACAAAGTTCGCATAGTATTTTTTCCTTTCAAAATTGTTATAATGCCACGCTGCATAAGGAGTCATAATGGGCATGAATGCCCATGACGACATTGCCCCGCGTGGCACGCACGGGTTCTGGCTGTCCAGTTCCAAGAAAAAGGTCTGGCTACCAGAGACTGTTCGCCACCGACTATCGGTTCTCATTAGCCTGTTGTCGAACACTGCGTGACCAGTTTATAGAAAAAAAAAAAAATACCAGCAAATTATACCTAAAAATGGAATTAAACTAATTTAACTTAAATTATTCAATAAGTTAC
Organism: Thiomargarita sp.; assembly: GCA_030618965.1. Lineage (GTDB taxonomy): Bacteria > Pseudomonadota > Gammaproteobacteria > Beggiatoales > Beggiatoaceae > JAUXCJ01. Next base: position 2,270 of record JAUXCJ010000013.1, on the reverse strand, counting down.
AAAAGTTATTTATAATAACCATAAAAAATATAATGTTTAATTTTTTTAGATAGTTATTAATATAATTGTCGTTTATTTTTCTAACAAAAACTAGTGAGAATGTAAATAAATGATTGAATTCATGAAGTCAGAGCCTATTTGTAATAATGTTACCCTTTTGTCAAGATTAGTAAGCATTTCTACTGTTGCTGCCCATTCCACAAAATCCATTTCATCTCCCATTTCTCCTCGCTATTATAAAAATCAGTTGATTTTATTGAATAAGTTTCTTCAAATGTTTTTAGCTGATTTGACAAATGCTTTTTTAGTTCCAGAAATTATCTAGCATATTGGAGTCCAAAGCTTTAGCTTTGGGCGTTTATTTTTAAATGCCAAAGCTAAAGCTTTGGACTCCAAAATACCTTAAAATTATTGGTTCAGTACTTATTACCGAGGCTTCACCGGTTTCACATCCCAAATTTCTTCAGCATATTCCCGAATCGTCCTATCCGACGAAAATTTACCCATATTCGCCACATTGAGAATCGCTTTACGTGTCCATTCTTCTTGCTCTTTATAAAGAGCCTCTACGCGCTGTTGACAATTAATATAATCCTCATAATCTGCCAAAAGCATAAAATAATCATTATGTTGAAAACTCCGGAAAAAAGGGAAGAGCAAGTTAATTTCTTATTATTCAATAGAGTAATACATTTTTCATCGGTTTAAATTCTTCATCACTTATTCCTTGATTTTCAACAAACTGCTCAACCGCTTGGTAGGTGAGTATTTTGGCTAATCCTTGTAGAAAATAATAGCGTGTATATTTTCCCTTACCACCACCTAATTCACAAATATATTGAAAACTCCGGAAAAAAGGTAATATCTTTTTAAATTAAGGAGTTTAAAACCAAATGAAGTTATTGCTGCCTCTGAAGGTATCATTGCTTACAGTGCTGTTGCTGATAACCAAGTGTCTTTAAGAAGACTCTCTAGTGTATTTACAAATGATTTTATTAAAGGGGTAGAAAGAAAATTGGCTGATGCTAATCATGATGGGCGAGTCACCCATGCGGAGTTATTAAAATAGATTCAACGTGAATCACAAGCCTATTGCGACAGAAACCCAAAGCAATGCAAACCGAAAAAACTCACGCCACAATTGGACATAAAACCTGAGAAATTAGGAGAGAATATATTAGCTTGGTGAGAATTGATTGAGCAAATCGCTGAATTAACAGATGAATTTCAAACGCCCACAATACCAAAATTCACTGGAACTGGGGAATTTTTGGAATTGGTGTTGGCGAAGGATTAGGCTTTTGTAGGGTGAGTAGCTTAAGGAATAGTCTACTCACTCACAATTGCCGCATAAAAGGTATCGATTTGATTGTGTCAATATTTGAGTCAAACAGAGTTCAATCAATTAATTTGATCCACCACCAGTATCAATTCTCCAGTTCCCCAAAAATTCATCTGAGTTGTTCCAGCGTTTATTATAAAATCTCGCCAATACTTCATGCAAAAACCCCACAATAATATAAACAATATAGCATCATGGTCAGTTTTTCATCCTGTTGGGGTGATTATGATCGCATTGGCGATTGAAATTCAGATTTTACCCGATCAAAAGCGTTTAGTTGCCTTGGGCTTAAGCTTGAGAGATGTGATAACCGCCTTAACAATTACGATAGCCTTTGGATTGAGTTTCTCTTTATTAGCTATTATTAGCGCCAAGCTGTTATTTGTGGTTGGCTCAATCAAACTGAGTGTCACCTTTATTTGCAGTTAGATAAAAAATGTTTTGCCTTGTTAGGTTTTGGCTATTTGCAATTCTTCTCGAATAATTTTACGCAATAAATCCTCATTTAATAATGATGAACCCATATGAGATTTCAGTGTTTGATTTATCAAGGTTTGATAGCCTAAACCTTTTTGTTTGGCTTGTGAACGAAAATTATCTAGCACATCATTATCTAACATAATAGTGATTCGTGTTTTACCTTTGGCTTCAGTTTGTAATTTGGCTAAATGTGGTACATCTTTTGCCCGCTTAGCGTTAGAAAAATCATATTCTTCACGCATAGTAATTTACCTCTTTTCGTGTAGCTTTTCTTGCAGAAATTATGCGTATCCGCTCTTCTTCATCACGGAGCGTGTAAACTACTGTGAGAAGACGAGCTTTACTACTCATGCCGATCAATACCCAACGGTTTTCTCCTTCTGAATAAATATCATCTTGCACCAATGCATTAGAATCAAGAAGTGCTGTTGCTGCTTCATTAAAAGTC
>JAUXCJ010000241.1 GCA_030618965.1 Thiomargarita sp. | reverse complement strand
TGATATTTTCCGAGGTAACATCATTGATCTTGACGAGACGAATTATACTGTAGAAATGACAGGCCCAGCTGATAAACTAGATGCCTTTATTAAGGCGATAAATACCGGGAAAATTGTGGAAATTGTACGTTCTGGTGTTTTAGGTATTGCGCGTGGTGGTAAACACTTGTCTTTATAGATTACTTTTTATTTTTACTGAATAACACACGAGGAAACTAAACAATATGAAGATTTATTACGATAAAGACGCTGACCTTTCGCTGATACAAAGCAAAAAGGTCGCCATTATCGGTTATGGTTCGCAGGGTCATGCTCATGCGAATAATTTGCAGGATTCTGGTGTAGAAGTCGTCGTTGGACTGCGTAGCGATTCTCCCTCAGTACACAAAGCAGAATCTGCTGGATTAAAAACTAAATCCATTAAAAAAGCCGTAGCTTGGGCGGATGTAGTTATGATTCTCGCACCTGATGAGCATCAAGCTAAACTTTATCGTGACAGTATTGCACCAAATTTGAAACCTGGAGCTGCGCTGGCTTTCGCGCATGGCTTTAATATTCATTTTGGGCAAATTGAACCTTCTGAAGATATTGACGTGATTATGATTGCGCCTAAAGGTCCCGGTCATTTAGTGCGTTCTACTTATACGCAAGGTGGCGGTGTTCCTTCTTTAATTGCAGTTCATCAAGACGCTACTGGGAATGCCAAAGATATTGCCCTTTCTTATGCAAGTGCTAATGGTGGTGGACGTGCTGGTGTCATTGAAACCAATTTCCGCGAAGAAACTGAAACGGATTTATTTGGTGAACAAGCTGTACTCTGTGGCGGAGTTACTGCCTTGGCTCAAGCAGGATTTGAGACTTTGGTTGAAGCAGGTTATGCGCCTGAAATGGCTTATTTTGAATGCTTACATGAGCTAAAATTGATTGTTGATTTGATGTATGAAGGTGGTATTGCTAATATGCGCTATTCCATCTCTAATACAGCTGAATATGGTGATTTGACTCGTGGACCACGTATTATTACCGATGAAACCAAGGCTGAAATGGCGAAAATTCTCAAAGAAATTCAAAATGGTGAATTTGCACGTGAATTTATCATGGAAAATAAAACTGGTCAGGCGAGTTTCAAAGCCAAACGCCGTATTGCTCGTGAACATCAATTAGAACAGGTTGGCGCAAAATTGCGTGGGATGATGCCTTGGATTAAAGCTAATCAGTTGGTTGATAAGGACAAAAATTAAAATTTAACGTAATAAACCTGACAGGTTTTTAAAACCTGTCAGGTTTGCCTTTAAAAATTATGACTGATGAAATAGACGTACCTGAAAAACCAGAAAAACCAAAACGTCCAAGAGGCATTTATTTATTGCCCAATCTGTTTACGACTGCCGCCTTATTTTGTGGTTTTTATGCCATAATCGGGGCAATCCAAGACCGTTTTGAAGTCGCAGCAATTGCTATTTTTATAGGTATGATACTTGATGCGCTTGATGGGCGTGTTGCTCGTATGACTAGCACAGAAAGTGCTTTTGGTGCAGAATATGATAGTCTTTCCGATTTAGTATGTTTTGGACTTGCCCCTGCTTTGCTTATGTATGAATGGTCATTATCTTCTTTAATCAGTTCATCTAATTTATTAGGCAAATTAGGTTGGTTAGCCGCTTTTATTTATACTGCTTCGACAGCACTACGTTTGGCACGTTTTAATACTCAAATTGGAACAGTAGATAAAGCCTATTTTCGCGGTTTACCTAGCCCAGCAGCGGCAGCCGTGATGGCAGGATTTGTTTGGGTTTGTACCGATTATAAATTGGATGGTGCAACTTTAGTTTGGGCAGCATGGGTGATTACGGTAATGACCGGTTTTCTAATGGTTAGCCCATTCCGCTATCATAGTTTTAAAAATTTAGATTTCAAACGAGTGCCTTTTGTAACAGCATCGGTCATAGTTATGCTGTTTGTGCTGGTATCAATTGATCCACCACAAGTTTTATTTTTGTGTTTTTTGATATATGCCCTTTCGGGGCCATTTTCTAGCCTTTTACAGTTCCGAAAACGTCGAGCAGCTCGTTTGTCTAAAATTAAGTCTGATTAATCACTAAAATGCCATTAACAAATTCTTCCGCAAAAACTATCGCTCATGTCCTAACAGAGGCATTACCTTATATCAATCGTTTTGCCGGCAAAACTTTTGTCATCAAATATGGTGGCAATGCGATGGTGGATGATAGCCTAAAAAAAAGCTTTGCTCGTGACGTAGTTTTAATGAAGCGAGTAGGTATGAATCCCATTGTAGTGCATGGAGGCGGACCACAAATTGCTGATTTACTAAAGCGTTTAGGTAAAGAAACTAAATTTATCCAAGGTATGCGTGTCACCGATACTGAAACAATGGACGTTGTGCAAATGGTACTCGGTGGCTTAGTAAATAAGGAAATTGTCACTTCTATTAATTGCCAATCTGGCAGAGCTGTGGGGCTGACAGGTAAAGATGCTCAATTAATTCACGCTCGAAAATTGACTTTTAGTCAAGATAATCCTGAAATGAAAAGTTCAGAAATCATTGACATAGGACATGTTGGCGAAGTTAGTAGTATTGATACTGCCGTGATTGATTTATTAATCAAAGGTGATTTTATCCCAGTCATTGCTCCTATTGGGGTTGGTGATGATGGCCAATCTTATAATATCAATGCCGATTTAGTCGCAGGCAAATTAGCCGAAGTACTCCAAGCAGAAAAGTTAATGTTATTAACTAATACTAAGGGGGTTCTCAGCCAACAAGGAGAATTGTTGACAGGTTTGAAAGCCCCGCTGGTGCAAAGCTTGATTCAGGATGGAACTATTCAAGGTGGCATGTTGCCCAAAATACATTGTGCTTTAGATGCAGTGCAAAGTGGTGTACAAACAGCCCATATTATCGATGGGCGTGTTGAACATGCGGTGCTGTTGGAAATTTTTACTAATGAAGGGGTAGGGACTTTGATTAAAAGGTGAGAATAAATTAATATCCATATTTATCCTCACTTGTTTCCCTATTATTGTATAATCTAATTAAAGTTTTTTGCTCATGCCTATAGAAAATCCAGATATTGAAGCTCAGAACCAAGCACCACGCTTGCAGGTTTTGTTAGCTGAAGACAATATCGTTAATCAAGAAATTACCCGGAGTCAATTAAAACTCATCGGTTGCTCTGTGCATATTGCCAATAATGGTGAAGAGGCTCTCAAAGCCGTAAAGAAACAAAATTTTGACCTGATTCTTATGGACTGCCACATGCCAATATTGGATGGATACGCAGCCACTCGTAAAATCCGTGACATTGAACTACAAGAAGGGAAAGATCATGTGCCTATCATTGCTTTGACAACAGATGTCTTGCTATTAAATTGTGAACTTTGCCTATCGTCAGGTATGAATGATTATATGACGAAACCTATTATCATTAATGAATTAAGAAACAAATTAAAGGTTTGGTTAAAAAAAGAAGTTAGCAAACCAGGTTCTGACAATAAACAAGACACTGAAGAACTGTGCAATGAATCACTGAAAAATGATGTGGAAAGTCCTATAGACTTCACAACATTAGATGAGTTACGGCAAGACATTAAAAACATTGATACTAATAAAATTATTAGCTTATATTTGCAAGAACTACCCAATTATATAAGTTCATTAGAAAAAAGCATTGACTCGAAAGATGGAAAGGCTTTGTCTGAAAGTACTCATAAATTTAAAGGTGCGAGTAAGGCTTTGGGGGCACAGCGTGTCTTTACTTTGTGCATAGTCTTAGAAAAATTAGGACGTGATGGCGCATTTGAGAAAGCAAAACCGGAATTCCTAAAAATGAAAGCCGAATGTGAGCTTCTTAAGCCGGTTTTGGAAGAACAAATAAAAATTTATAGTGATTAGGATTTTAGCTTTATCAATTCGTTATGTAGTTGTGTATAATTAGAGTCTAATTGC
>JAUXCJ010000272.1 GCA_030618965.1 Thiomargarita sp. | reverse complement strand
ATGCGAGGCTTTCAGCATATTCATGCTGATACTGATGAATGGAAATATTGGAGTAAAAAAGTTCGCTCTGAGGCAAAAGTCCCAGTTTTTTATTTAGAAACCGGCAACAAAATCAGTTCGCTTGGCTTAGCCATGATGTATCGCTTGGCTTATAAAAACTCAATAGGTGAAATGATTGATCATACTAATCCAGATCACCGCCGCGATGATTTCCATGATTTAGCCGAACTCATTTTTGGTGGAGTCAATGATGACAATACTAAATTAAGCCTGAAAAGTCGGGTCAGTTTTGGCATGGGGTATTTGCAAAATAATGTCAAAGTGCGTCGTGATTTACCAACTACTATTTTAAGCGGTCCCAAAGCTAGCTATTATCCCGCTTATGTCCAGCAAAAGCAGTCTCCAAAACTAGCTAGAGATAATCCCTATAAGACTTATATGGATAATGATGCCGAAATATCTGGCTGGAAACGCTATCCGATAAATCCTAGATGGGAAATACGGCCTCTTCCTAAAGACTTGAAAGCAAAAAACACAGTCAAAGTTAATCTCTATCCGTTGGACGCAGGCGCACGTTTTCAGTGTTGTTTAAATATCCATAATCTTCGTCCTGCCGAACTGGGTGCATTAATTTGGGGATTGACATGGGGTGGCAATCCCGAATTGCGGCATAGCTTAGGCATGGGCAAACCTTTCGGTTTGGGACAAGTCAGTATTGAAATTAAAGAGGAGCATTTGCGTGGTACTAATCCGCAAGTGACTGTACCTGATAGGGAAAGATGTTTTAAAGCTTTTGTGGATATGATGGAAAAGGCGTGGTTTAAAGAGACCGAAGGCAAGGGAACTTGGGCAAAATCGGAACAATTGACACAATTGTTAGCAATGGCTAATCCGCAAAATGCGCCCGGAGATGTCGAAGAACTGGCTTATATGCCAACCCCGAAAGCCTTTCAAGACCAAAAGAAGGATGGTTGGGTTTTACCACCTTATCAGAAATATGAAGGGCTAAAGGATCAAACCTTGTTTAAGCGTTTAACCAAAGATCAGCGCGAACAGGCAAAATTAAAACAAGATGCTGAACAGGCAAAATTGATCCAAGATAAGAAAGACAAGAGAGTAGCAGAGAAAGCTGCAGAGGAAAGAGCCCAAAAGTTTTCTTCTGCAATAGAAATAGAACTAGATGAGGCTTTATCGAATGCGCCTAATCAGAGCGAGAAGGAAAAAATAGCGGCTGACTGGATTTCCAAAATGGAACAACATGATGGAAAAGAAGAACAACGGAAATTAGCTGGCATGTTAAAGGAATTTTACGATAAGATTGGTAAATGGAAAAAACCCAATAAGAAGAAACAAAAGCCTAAAGTTGACCGTATTAAAAAGGTTTTGGGTGAAAGTTAGGAATTAAGAACAAACAGGGCAACCACAATGGATTTCCCCTACAATCCTCTCGTCCCCACGCGGCGCGTTATTACCATTAAGTTAAGCTCAAAAACGTTATTTTGTAGGGTGGTGGGAAACAAAAAGACATTGCCAACCCTACAATAAACTTAACTTAATGGCAGTGACGCTTTTGGAGGAAGGTCTACTGAAAATTGGGTAGCTACCAAAAATTCCACCAATACTACTAATTCATTACGACTGGGCGAATTTTCTGTGTACCTACTCGGCACCGTCTTGGCGTAATGCGGTGGTTTGGCAGCGGCACTGCATTCTTCAATACAAATCGGGGCGGATTCGTCTCTGGTACTAATCTTAGCTTCATTCTGTATTTGGCGATAAACTTTAACCCCTGTGAAGAATTTTTAGCGACATGTACGATGGGCAAATGTAAAATGCCGCTAGACGGATTAAATCTTGGAGATTGGTGACCACATGGAAAGCTTATAAGACTTTGGAGCTCAGTTGCGGTGGTTTGCAGGTCTAGCTCTTCGATGACCAAATCAAACCTAGTGTAATCAAGAACACGGGACATAGTTGTGCCGATGACATTCCCAAAATTCCCAAAATTATCAATAAGGGGAATATCAAGAGAAGCGTTAAAAGTGGTGAATTTATAAACCGGTTCAGCGACGGCACTATAAAATACCAAAGCGATGGCTTGATGAACAGCAGTGGTGGGATGAACGTCATCCCAGAATAAATATTCAGATGACTCTTCACAGATCGTAGGAGGATCTGTATCAATATTAAAACAAGCATCAGTCACATTGGTAATTTTTACCGGTGCTATGGTTTCATCACTGATAATCATTTCAAGGGAGGTTGGTATATCGACTTGTATGACGACGGATTGGAGATCGGGATTGTTAGCCAGTTCCTGAGTCAGTGTCTGATTGAAGGCAACAGTCAAACCGGTCATTATCGCCATCGCTTCGGGGCCTAATGCCCGGACTATAGGCGTTATGCCAAGATTGGGCATGGTAGGCACCAATATGTTCTTGGCACCGTATAGGTGTAATTTAGTCACTGCTGTGATAATATTGGTAACGGCGATGGCAACGGCGATGGCGATGTCTTCTTCACTGGAAAAGCCACCTAAAAAATCATTGGATCCTGCCCAAACAACATATAGGCCATTCGGATCAGCGACGTAGTTTGTGTCTGCAAGATATGTGTCTACTTGTTGTTGCAATCCCGGAAGTTCCAGTCCCAAATCTTCGCCCCAAACATTAGTTTCCCCGGTTGTGGCACCGCCCCATGCAAAATTGTTTGCTGGGTTATATTCTAAGTCTAAAAAATTCTTTGCAAGGATTTCTACCCACACTTCGCCGTTACTAAATCGACCATCATAATAAGGCGTGGGCGGTATTCCAGTGACTTCAAAAAGCCGCCCAGTATCCGACAGACTATCCCCAAAAACGTAAATATCGCTGTAGGGAAAACTCCATGCTTGGATTGGGAGACATAAGCATAAAATCAGTATGTATTTAAAAAATAATTTGTTTTTCATAATATACGATACCCATCAAACGGTTGTTAGGAGGGTGTAATCGGTGGTATAAAAACGCCCTAAAAAAATAATTAGAAATATTAATTAAGTTATATTAATAAAACTAGAAGGTTAAACTATTTAAGCATCCAATCTACCAAAAATTGCATTAATGGCTCAAAAGGTGGTAATGTTACCAATGCTGCCCAGCATTATAAAACATTAAGAGTCCACCGAATGAGTAATGAGAAATATAACCGATCAAAAGAAAAAAGTCCACCTTCTGTTGAGCAAGTGAGCAAAGAGATTCGCTCGAAATGTGAGAAAATTATCCATTCGAGGATAAAGTTTTTTGAAAAAAAACTTTATCCTCGAATTTTGTACCAATGAAGCCAGAACCGATTTTTATAAAGTAGAACAATCTCTACAAACTCAATTGTACCAACAAGTTTATTTATGCAACTGGTTTTGATCTCTTGTCAAACCCATTTTGAGTATTCCGACTGGCTTGAAAAGGGTTTATATAACCGAGGATGTTGGACGCACTATAAAGACGAGGTTTGGAAAAGTACGATATTGGCGAACTTACCTGATAAATAAAAAAGGAGGAGGATTTTATCCTCTGGATAGCTTTATTGGTCTGACCAGTGATGGTTTTAGTCCTTTAGTAACATCGCAACTAAACTATCTACCCGAATGAGTTTTTCGGCCTCGGTTCTGATTTTTTAAAAATTTTTAGCCTGGTCACCCTCTAGCGAAGCGATTCAAGGGTTGGTTCTTGGGATGGGAAAATCTGCTGCCCCTTAT
>JAUXCJ010000171.1 GCA_030618965.1 Thiomargarita sp. | reverse complement strand
CCCCAGCGGGGGGGATTGAGGGGGGGCAAGTCCATTATAAACCAAAATTTACTAATTGAGCGAAAATTATGAAAAGTTTATGGAACAATGGACAAGCCAATAAATGCAAAAATGATTTAGCACTACGAGTATATAGCTCTCGACTGTTAGGACAATCATCAGCATTAGTTTTACACGGTGGCGGAAATACCTCAGTTAAGGCAAAAACGACTAATTTATTTGGAGAAACTGAAGAATTATTATACGTCAAAGGCAGTGGTTGGGATTTAGCCACTATTGAGGCGGCAGGATTTGCCCCAGTAAAATTGAATATTTTGAATAAAATGGCACAATTGTCACAATTAAGTGATATGGAAATGGTACGCACTCAACGCGCAGCAATGACTGATCCTACTGCACCCAATCCTTCAGTAGAAGCCATTTTACATGCCATAATTCCTTTTAAGTATGTCGATCATACCCACGCTGATGCAGTTGTGACAATCACCAATACAGCAAAAGGGGAAAATCGGATACGTGAAATTTACGGCAATCAAGTATTGATTGTACCTTATGTTATGCCCGGTTTTGTGCTAGCTAAAAAAATCTATGAACTGACACAAAATATTGAATGGACAGCACTAGAAGGGATGATTTTAATGAATCATGGCGTTTTTACATTTAGTGATGATGCCAAAACCAGTTATGAACGGATGATAAAAATTGTCACCCAAGCCGAAAATTATCTGCAAACGCAAGGTGCAGTGCGTGGAGATTCCCCCGCCCAGCGGGAGGGGGCTAGGGGGAGGTCAGAAAATCTCTTAGCATTAGCGCGTATCCGTAAAAAAGTGAGTCTTATTAAAGGCAATGCAATGATTGCCAAAATTGATAATTCAAGAAAATCGCTCAGTTTTTCTAATCGCCCAGATGTAGCCTCCATAGCTACACGAGGACCATTAACGCCTGATCATGTGATTCGCACTAAACCCATACCTGTGATTTTTGGAGACAATCCAGAAAAAGATATCAACAACTACATCCAAGCCTATAACGAATACTTTGAGCGTAATAGCAGTGATGGAATCACGCGCCTAAACCCTGCACCTTGTTGGGCAATTTGGCCAAACTATGGAATTATCAGCTTTGGGCGCAGCGTGAAAGAGGCAAGCATTATATCTGACATCAAAGATCATACCATTGATGCCATTCAAATAGCAGAATTATTGGGCGGTTGGAAAGCTTTGCCTGAATCTGAGCTTTTTGACGTCGAATACTGGACACTGGAACAAGCCAAACTCGGAAAATCTGGCAGTTCACCAACATTGCAAGGCAAAATTGCAATAGTCAGCGGTGCAGCTAGCGGAATTGGGCGAGCCTGCGTAGAAGCACTACAAGCCAAAGGTGCCGCCGTTGTCGCTTTAGATTTAAATCCAAATATCACCACACTATTTGATAAACAAGACATTTTAGGCGTAGTGTGTGACATTACACAAGAAGAGAGTATTCAAGATGCGGTAAAAACAGCAGTTCGACAGTTCGGCGGTTTAGACATTTTAATCAGCAATGCCGGCAACTTCCCTGCCAGTGAAAAAATTGCCGACTTGCGCTCAAAAACATGGGATGACAGTTTAGCTCTAAATTTGACAAGTCATCAACGCCTCCTAACAGCCTGTACACCTTATTTAGCTCAGGGCATAGAACCCGCCGTAATTATGATTGCTTCCAAAAATGTACCTGCACCCGGCCCCGGAGCCGCAGCATATTCTGTAGCCAAAGCCGGACAAACCCAACTTGCCCGCGTTGCCGCTTTAGAACTGGGCGAACTCGGCATACGAGTCAACATCCTGCATCCAAACGCCGTTTTTGATACTGGCATCTGGACAGACGAAGTTCTGGAAAAACGAGCGAAACACTATGGCATGACAGTAGAAAACTACAAAAGCAATAACCTATTAAAAACAGAAATCACCTCAAAAGATGTTGCAGCACTAGCTTGCGCGATGGCAGGGCCACTATTTGCCAAAACTACAGGCGCACAAGTGCCGATAGATGGGGGAAATGAAAGAGTTATTTAGTAGAAAAGTGCAAGGTAACCTTGCACTCCGAGTATCTACATTTATGTAGTATGAATTTCTAACTTTGTGACAGTAAAACAAAAAATAATCAATTAGGATAACAATGGAAATCCCAAAATCAGAAAATCAATATATCGAATTTAAAAATGAGCAAGTTTCAGCTCGTGATTTAGCAGAAGAAATTGTTGCCTTTGCCAATTATGAAGGTGGAGAAATTTGGTTAGGCGTTGAAGATGATCGGCGTATAGGGGGATTGTCACGCTCTTATGAAGAGGATGTGATGAACATAGGGCGAACTAGCGTAATTCCTCCTCTGAATTTGAAATATAGAGAATATAGTGTTGAAAACAAGCAGGTAGCCTGTATAACTATCCCCAAAGGCGTTGATCGCCCTTATTATACTGTCAGAAATCGTTATTATATTCGGGTAGGTTCGACAAAACGTATAGCTTCAAGGGAAGAACTTATTTGCCTTTTTCAAGCTTCTGGATTATTTCATTATGACCTTATTGAACTGGAAACCGCCAGTGAGAGAGATTTGAACTATTCTGAAATCGCCGATTATTTTACCCGTTATCAGATTCATTTTACAGAAGAAAGCGAAGATGAAAAGCGGCGTTTAATCCGAGCCAGTGATATTTTAGGAAAACTTTTACATCCCACTGTAGGTGGATTATTAATCTTTGGCATTACCCCAGAACGTTATTTACCTCAAGCTGGTATTGCCTTTGCTCATTTTAAGGGTAAAGAAATTGATGCCGATTTGCTTGATAAAAAAAACTTCTGCGGGCCTTTAGCAAGACAGGTGGATAATGCGCTGGCTGCAATTAAGGCTAATTTACCCATAGCCTCAACTTTGCAAGCTGCGAAAAGAATAGAATCACCTCATTATTCAGATAAAGTTTTCCGTGAATTGTTGGTTAATGCTTGTGTGCATCGCAATTATAGTGTAATTGGCTCACAAATTCGCGTCTTTCTCTTTGAAGACAGGATTGAATTTATGAGTCCAGGGCGATTACCTAATACTGTTAGTATAGAAAAACTGAGTGTAGGCACTAGTTATGCACGCAATCCCCTATTAGTACGATTCATGGAAAACTTGGGTTATATGGATAAACTAGGAAGAGGATTACCAATGGTTTATCGTGAAGCTAAGAAATTAAATAGAAATATCGAATTTATTGATAAAGGAGAAGAATTTAAGGTAATTTTGGGATTGTAGTTTTAAAAAAAGCTTTTTTCAAAACACAATACCCAAATACTTAAAGTTTGATTGATGAGATTAAAATAAAAAATATTTTACTTGTTGGAGTGCAAGGTTACCTTGCACAAATGGAAATCTACAAAACTAGAGGACAAGACGACAGTGATTGAAAAAAAAACCTATTGGTACAGGTTCAAACAGTTTATGTTGGGAATTTTCCGCTTTCGGTTTTATTTACTAACTGATGTTACGCAGTAAAGTTCCTAGAGAATAACTACAAGGATTATATTTAAGAATGGATAAGGCAAAATCTAAATAGAACTGGGGTTTTATCCATTCGAGGATAAAGTTTTTTGAAAAAAAACTTTATCCTCGAATATTAAAAATAATCCTTGTAGTTATTCGGGATTGGAAACCAGCTGCGTAACATCAGTTACTACAAGACAATGAAGTCCTAGTTTTTACCCTAGATAATACTGGCAAACTGCAAGCTTATAATTTAGGGAAAATTCCCAACCTTGATGAAACCCTGAAAACCTACAAGGAATTATTGGGTAAACAACACTTTGTCGTGGAACTGCGTAAAAAAGAGGGCAAATCTGTTTGGCAAATCAAAGCTGGTAGTTTCATTATCGGTGATAAACCCGCTCATGATAAAAAACCAAAAATAGTTAGGCATTTAGATCAAATTAGCCGCTATTTAGCACAACAATTACTCGAACCTATCAAAGATCGTCTATACAGCAAAAAACGTTGGATAATCTCTCCAGACGGTGCGCTGGCACTGATTCCCTTTGAAAACCTTATTTTAGAAAAGCAACCCGTGATTGCCACCCACCACGTCAGCTATGTGCAATCGTTGTCCATCCTCGCGCTACTCAAACAACGCGAAGAACTCTACCAAAGCCTCGAAAACCGAGGAACGCTGCTGGCGATGGGCGCTGCGCGATACGAATTGCAGGGCAAAAGCATTGACCGTCAAGCCTGCAACAAAGCCAAACGCGCCCCTAACTTTGACATCGAAACCATGCTCACGCGCAACCAAGCAGATCCACAACGCTATCAACGCGCCTTCAAAGCCTTAGACATTACTTGGTGCAATCTCCCTAGAGCCGAACAAGAACTCGCAGCCTTAGAACAACTCTTCGAGGACAAACAAACACTTATCTTAAAAAAAGACCAAGCTACCGAACTCAAGCTCCAAAGCCTCAACCAAAACGGAATACTGACGCGCTACCGCTACCTGCTGTTCTCGGCGCACGGTTATCTTAGTCCTGATGCCCCTGCCTTATCAGCCATTGTCTTAGGTCAACTGAACAACACGGCAAACATTGATGGCTTTGTCACCGCCAGCGAATGGCCGAGCTACGACTTAAAAAGCGACTTGATGGTATTATCCGCATGTCAAACTGGGGTCGGAAAGCTCATGCGCGGCGAAGGAGTGATGGGATTGCCTTATGCGTTTTATGTAGCTGACAATAAAAACACCCTGATGACTTTATGG
>JAUXCJ010000018.1 GCA_030618965.1 Thiomargarita sp. | reverse complement strand
TTTTTGAATATAACTATTCGAGGATAAAGTTTTTTTTTGCAAAAAAAAACTTTATCCTCGAATAGTTATATTCAAAAATAGATATGACTTAAAACCCATAATAAAAAGCGTGTGAATTACTATTATCAAGGATTGGCAAACACACTTTTTTTAATGGGTATTTTTGGGGCATTTTGAGCAACCTCTATTGCTTTCTAGGGACTACCAAAAATCCGATGTCTTGAAGACATCGGATTTTTAGCATTAGTTACTGATGTTACGCAGCTAGTATCCAATCCAGAATAACTACAAGGATTGCTTTTAATAAAGGATAAAAAACCATTTTTA
Organism: Thiomargarita sp.; assembly: GCA_030618965.1. GTDB lineage: Bacteria > Pseudomonadota > Gammaproteobacteria > Beggiatoales > Beggiatoaceae > JAUXCJ01. The sequence goes on along the minus strand of JAUXCJ010000018.1, from coordinate 8,769 downwards.
GTTAGATTTTGCCTTATCCTTTCTTAAATATAATCCTTGTAGTTATTGTCTGGGAACGATAGTGCGTAACATCAGTTATTAATTATTCATTTTTATTATGGAGAAGGTATAGTGATACAAGCTATTAGAAAGATTAATTTTTTATCTGTAATGGTGATTACGGGAGTGTTATTGTGGGGGCTGAGTTTTTCTGCGAGTTATGCTACTGAACCTGATGTAATTTATTATGTTTTTGTTATGCAGAAGCAGAGTAGTGGGCAATGGGTATTGCCTACGTCGAAAATAAAGCCTGGCTCTTATCGGTTTCAAATTGTTAGCGCGTCGCCCAACAAGTGGCTTGCATTGCGGGGGGGATTTGAGTTTGAAAAGGATAATCGAGGCGTTAAAATAAAAAATAAGTCTACATTAGATGGTGATGAAAACGCATCTTGTACAGAAAGTATAGATAACAGCATTTGGTCTAAAACGAATTCATGTAGTTGGGAGAATGCTAGACAAAAATGGGTGCAACCGTTAATTGATGAACAGAAAAAGGAAGATGGTGGTGGTTTTGCTGACCCCAATTTCATACGTTTTCTTATTCAAACAGGTGTTGAGCAATCATGGACAGGAAAGGATAATAAACAATATAAGATATACAGAATCCATTATTTATTAAAAAATAATTCTTCTTTTAATGAGGATGATCTTAAAGCGCTATCTCGTTTTATTAAGCCCGATCAAGCAGCACCAATTACTGAGATTGCCAAACTGATAGAATGGATAAGAGTACAACAATATTTTGAATTCGCTGGATATTTTTCGCAAGCTAACAATGAACATAGAGAATTTTATCTAGATTTTGCATATCATTCCCAAAAATTTTTGAATGGTATTGAAGCGGAAAAAAAGAAAACTGCGGAAAGGGCCAGGGAACAAGCAGAAAGGGCTAAAAAAAATGCAAATCTGGAGCACGCGAAGGAAAGACCTGAACCTTTCCCATGGAAATTAATCGTGGCAATTATTTTTATCATACTCGCTGGTTTGTTGGTTTTGATAATAATAGAAAGGAATGAGCATCCTTCTTCAGACGAAGATGGGGATGGAGATAATTGTGGTGATGATTCAAATAAATTACCAAAAAATCAGACTCCTACTATATTCGGTACAATAGCTAATTGGTTTAGCTCGAAACCAACGAAACCTAGCAATGGTGCGTCAAGAAGAAATAACATAACCCCACATAATCAGGCAGGTGTTAGAAAGGAAAATCGTGAGAAAAGAGCGGATTATTTACAAACTAACGAACTAAATACGCCAACTCCTACTGTATCAGCCCCATCTCCAACTCCTGCCTCTGTTGATTATGTATCCAAAGAGGACTTTGAAAAGGTTAAAAAAGATGTTAAAAAACTCCTTGATAAATATTTAGAGTTAGAAAAATTCTCACAACAACAAAATGAGACATTAACAAGACTGGTGAAAGCAGATGCCCATATAAATCAGGTATTCCAAAATACTCTGGATAAGAGAATTCAATCAAAAGTTGATGATTATTTAAAGAAAAAGGAAGAAGAAATAGTAATTCCAGATCCGATACCAAAGCCAATACCAGATCCGATACCAGACCCGATACCAGACCCGATACCACTAGAAAACAAGACGATTAACCAAATCAAAATCCAATTAAGGAGTATGAGATCGGTGGATGAAGCTGGATTAGATGCGCTGGATACCACCGTTGATACTTGCACCTTTGTGACTAATGTAGTAGCAAATTGTTTGAAGCTCAATCAGCCTGTGACACATTATCAGCGTTTGGATAGTGCTATTCAACAATTAACTAATAACAAGGTTTCTCTAATTGTCTCTAAGCCTAATGAATACATACGCTTAGAAGAACATAATGTAGTGGGGCAACAAGCAGTTAGCAAGGGTAGGACGAATGTTGTCGCAACTTTAATACGCCCAGGGGTAAAATGTGAGAATGTTGTTCGGCGTAAGGCTGAAGTAATTCAAATTGCCTGATAAATGAATCATTATGTATAATAACAGTTTGTATTTAAAAGTAATTACACTAATTTTACTTTGTTGGACGGGGGTGGCACAAAGCAGCGGACAATTTTTAATTGCTCAAGTTGATAGAGGTATTGTGCCTCAAACTTCTGTGCGTTCTGGCTGGTTGCCAGTTCGTCTGGTTTTTGAATATCAAGGCAGTAATTATACTGTACGCTTGCAAGTGAAAAGTAAAGAATTTAATCGCTATACGCAAGAAATGGCACGGAGTCCTCGCCCTAGTAATTTAGTCGCCCGCTTAAAATTGGCTCAAAAAGGGGCAAAGGATATTGCGCCGTTGACTGCGGCTCTTAAACGGGCTGCTCCCAATAAAAGCAAGGAAAAATTAGCCGCCTTTGCCCTCTCTTTTGTGCAATCTTTGCCCTATAAAAATGATGCTTTAACAACACCTTATGATGAAGCTTGGCGTGCGCCGCTACAAACTTTGGTGGATCGTGAAATTGATTGTGAAGATAGTTCGATTTTATACAGTAGTTTATTATTAGGATTCGGGATTAATAATGCGTTAGTCATAGTTCCGGGACACATGCTCGCTGCTGTTTCAGGGAATTTTTCTGGGGATTTTTTGCGCCATCATGGCACAAAATACTATTTTGCTGAAACAACAGACACTGGATGGATTATTGGTAAATCGCCAAAAAATTATAGAAGGGCGAAAATTTTACCTGTATCTGCTATGAGCCAATCTTCTCCTAGCCCTTCAGTTCATTCTTTAAGTAATGGCGGGCAATCTTCATCTGTTGAACCTAATCCATCGTCGTCCAATGGATTACCTATATTTTTGTTTATTTTTTTGATAATTGGAACTGGCTTGTTTATGGCGTGGAAATGGTGGAATGAGCAGAAACCAGTTCCTAATCCTGATTCTTCATGGGATGATGATGATGATGATTTTGATGATGATTCTTATAAGGATTATAATGATTAATCTTTATGGCAATAGAAATCAGGTTTGAAATTGCCCCCAGTTTGCTTCCAGGATCGGTTTTGGTGATGTTCATATTTTTTGCGGTTGTTGGACTGTGTATTTTTGTTTATATGAAAACTTTAGAAACGGATAAAATTGTGGATGATGAGGATTATGATGAGGATTATTATTATGCCTGAATCATAATAATCAGGCATTGTGTCAATTTATGATTTTAAATCCACAAAAACTATTTTGGTTGAACTATCAGAATTCCTGTAATTTTCTGATTTTAAATCAACAGGAATTATTTTGGGAGAACTATGAGAAATAGTGTGACTTTCTGTTTTTAAATCAACAGGAATGATTTTAGGTGAACGAAAAGAGGATTGTTCCTGTTTGGCTAAATTTTGTTGAGGCGCGGTATGGTTTAAAGATAACTCATCCAATCGCGGATGCGTATAATCACGCATCACTGGTAAATGAGCTTTAGATAAAAACCATTGACGTATCATCAATGCCGGATTATCTATGCTTATTTCTTCGGTTTTTGGTAGAACTGGTTCCATCTCTATGATGGTTTCCTGAGCCAGTTTTGTGTTTCGATTATCCGCCGTAGTTGGTTCTGCAGCAATTTCTTGCGCTTTAGCCAATAGGGGAATTAAAGGCGACACCAATGCCTCTAATTCTTCTAACCAGCGTTCATCAGGATTATTTTCTAATAAACGTTGCTTGAATAAGGGCAACTTAGTTTCTAATTGCGCCGTCTCAATACCAGAATTCAGCGTCGCCAAAATATCATTGGCTTTTTGAAATAAATGCACAGCTTTATCATAAAGCATAAATTCTTTCTGAATAACAGTCAATTCAGCCTCATCGGCATTTAGTTCGCTTTCCAGTAGAGAATTAATCCCTAATTTTGATAACTGCTTTTGCCATTTGTTACAATGCTCAATTAACCAATAACGCAATTTTTGATCGCCTTGACTAAATTTACGCTGTTGACATTGCGTAATATCGTTTTCCAATTGTTTTTTTTTCTCAAAAAACGCTGTTAAATCAGCTACAATTGAATTGATTTTGGTATATTCAGTTTCAAGTGCCTCCACATAAGTTTTCTTAACAAAGGGCAATTTTCCACTTAGCAGTTTATCAATTTGTGACAATAAGCGGTGCCGATATCGATGGAATTTTTTAGCCTCTGTGGGAACAGAACTTTCCCATTTTTTTAGTTGTGTTTGTGGAAATTCTAATTTAGTTCGGGCTGCGGCTTTGCTTATAATCATGATTTGATGGTTTTTATTCTGCCATTAAGTAAAGCTTTTGAGTCAGGGCAACTATAAAGGGGGCTTTTTGTCATCTTTCGGTACAACGGATGCTATCAAAATTTAAATCTTTAGAGAAAATATCATTATACAACCACGGATAATCTCCAACTTGTTCATAAATATAATCCCTGACTTGATTGGCTGAAATATTTGCTAGTACTTTAATAAATATAGGAAAATATTCAAGATCATTTTCACCTAGAAGTCGATAAGAGCTATTTCGATGAACATAATCTCCCCGTAAATCCAGCAAGGTATTCAGGCATGTTATGGCTTGTTTATTATTCATACCTTGCCATTGCCAACTAGCAAAAAGTTCCTTTAAACCAATTGTCTGAAAAAATAAGGTGTTAATATTATTGGCGCGAGAAGATTGAAAATTTTCGATTCTTTGGGTACTCAACCACTGTTCCGTAATAGTTTTATCTTGGTTAGCTTTGAATTTGGCAAATATATCATTGCGTATTTTCTGTTTGGCATCGCTTATTTTAAAGTTTGGATAAAGATAATCCTCTCCTTGTTGGGTGAGTTTGATTTGATAATTGCCTTTTGTCTGCTGGTACTCTATCAAGTTTTCGGCTTGTAATTGCTGCATGGCTGGTTCAAAAAAAGCTTTGTGCTTTAGATTTTCCGAAAGATATGGCTTTAGCCAAGCTTGTGGAAGAATATGACCTTTGTCAGCATTCACTTCACGAAATCTATTCATTATGGCTTGTTTAAATTTGTTGATATAATCGCTAGTAGACATAGATTTATTTTTCCGTAATTAATGGGAACTACAGGAACTCTCACTTTCTTATACACAAGTTTTCCTGTAGGGTGGGTTTCGCTATCGCTCTACCCACCATTGTTATAAATTTCAACTATTTGGTGGGTTTCGCTATCGCTCTACCCACCCTACGATTATATTTACATTAATTAAAAAAATCAATTATTTAAATAGTTGTGTATAAGTGAGTGAGCTGGAGCTTGGAAACGATAAATAGTACTTAATTAATAAAATTCCCACCCAGCCAAATCAGCATACAAGATTGTCATACTCGGCTCTGGATTTTTTGGAGTAACAAAGCCATATTTTTCAATATCAACAACCAGTTGTGGCTCTTGATCTGATAATTTTGAGATAACTTTGTCGTGTGTCAGTTCGATTAACAATCTATTATCTGTAGATTTATATGCGCTTTTTGGTAAATTTACCGACGGTTTTTCAAGTAGCGTCGGTTTAATGATTTTCACACCTAGTTCTTGTAATGCCGCTTCTAACATCATAGCTGTTACGGCTAAACGATTCGCTAAGGGGCTAAGTTCAGCTATATCGCCAAAATAAGTTTTGAATAAATCATCAGCTCTAAAAACCTTGCTTAACCAAGCTCCTCCGTTTATCACCTGCATATGCCCCAAGAGTTTCTCATCGGTTTCAAAATACGGGTTTTCAGCGACAAATTCACGCGAATGGAGCAAAATATTATCAATATTCAATAGTTTGATAATGTTTTGGTACTTTGGATTATTTAGAGCTTGTACTTCTTTCATTGCTTTTGCACAAGCTTCATATTGGCTAGCTAAAACTTGTTGATACCACCGCCAAGTACCACCTTGTTTGGTTAATTGAACCAATAAATCATCAATTGAGATGTCTGCTGGTTTAATCACGCGAAATCGCTTCAGCATTAAGCTTTCTAGCGATTTGTGCATTCTGTCTTGGCGGTTTTTAACTTCAACCAATTCACTTTGGGTTTGGGTTAATTCATTTGCTGTGTTAGCCAATTTTATTTCGGCTTCCTTTTTACGAATTTCGCTAGTTGCCACTTGTTGTTTTAAGTCTTTACGTTCTTCCTCTACTTTCTCTTTCTCAGTTTGGATGAGTTTAAATATATCTTTCTTGAGTCCATGATTCTGTTCCGAAACCCTGCTGGCTACTTTCGTTACGATGTCATCTACCGTTATTTGTTGGCGAATGATATTTGTGATTTCGGTAATTAATGTCTTATTTATTTCATTATCAATGGCAGGATTTTTGGCTTTATCCGGAGTTAATGCTTTGATTTTTATGGATAAGTTATTGTTAATTCTCTGGTTTTCTTCAATTATCTCGTCCATTTTCTTTTGTGAGCCTCCTGATCTCCAGAAAATCACAATAATAACAATAAGTAATAATACTACACTAGCGATAATTAGTATCTCTATTATGTTTTGAGATAATAGGTGAGTATCAAGATTATCAAGCTTTTCTGTTATATCAGGACGTTTCAAAACCTCAGCATATTTTTTCAGTACATTTTTTGAAGTTGAGTTGGTTAAAAACTCATAAATTGATGAATTTTTATCAAGTGTTTCAACCCACTTGACAAGTTCAGGATTTTTTTGTGGTTTAGGTTGAGATATAGGAGGTGATTGAACAACCGGTTTGGGAGGAATATTGGTTTGTATTGATACAGCACGATGCACTTCATTATGTGCTAATAAAGCAAATATTGGATAAGAAAGCTTGTCAACATCAATTGTTTGTCTTGGTAATACCAAATCATAAGGCTTGGGATGTTTAAAAAAACCTGGATATTGGCTATATTCCATTACGCCTGGTTTAACGAACTCCGCGAAAAGTGGAGCAATTTTTGACTTACTAGCTGGCAGTTTCTTACCTGATAAACCGGTTTCAATTTGGGTAAGCCAGTCGTTGATTTTTTTAGGAAATGAGGCTGGAGTTGCCTTAAGTAGCTTATTCTGCGTGTTGAAGATTTTATCTAACGCTGTATTATCCCTCAAAAAACTCTCCGTGTGTTTGTCCAGTTGATACCGACAAAACACCCTCTCCTCATCACCATCCACCGAAACAACAATACAAGCTGCAGTCTTGTTACTAAGTTCCCCACTAGCATCCTGCACCCACGCAAAGTCTATCTTGACATTCACCACATCTTCTGCCTGAACTGAGCCAAAAATGCCCAAGCACAACAATACTGCATAAATCAAACTTCTCTGTAGTTTCTTCATTATTTTTCCTCTATTACAATAATTGCACATACCAAACCTGACAGGTTTCTAAAACCTGTCAGGTTTTTGGAAGTTTTTTTAAATCAACGGTTTCAACAACGGATTTCCAATTGGCCACGGACGTTCCGTTGATCCTACTCCACCCACTGAGCCTGCCATTCTATATTCTCTTTTTTCGCCTAGAGAGTTGCTTAATACCACAATAGTTTGTCCTGCTATATCATCCTCATTTTTTAGTTCTATAGTCAGTTCTCGGTCATCCGTCCATAGTGGATCAACTGGAATTTCATCCAATATAGTGTAAAAGTGACGGCGCAACGAATCCGAATGTAAATCCGATTCATCAGGATTGTTTATGCCTACTTCCATTAATTGAAAATAAGATACCCCAATTAAATCAATTGGTTTTCCGCTAGTTTCCCATTCTGATTGGGAGATTAAACGATTCCCCGGTACACATAATATCGCTAATTGTGATCGGCATTTTGGTTCTTGGATTTGAACTGAATTGGCTAATAATTGCCAAGCCACCGCGCCTTGAACTACTGCATTTTTGGCTTTTTGGCTATCTTCTAATTTGGGTACTTTGCTGAGTTCACGGAAATGCTTGGTCACCTTTTGATGTAATCCCGGCCATAAAGCTCCACGTCCTGAAATCACCAAGGTATTCACAGTATCTTGTTTTTCTGCCAAAGTGTTTAATTGCAGCCCAGCCTCGCTAATGTCTGCCGCTATGAGCAATTCATCCAAAATGGTTTCACTCATAAAGCGGATAAATTTTTGTATTGATTCATAGCCATGTATCTGTTCGGCGGGAATATTTAGCCAAAAACTATTATCGTCTCGGATTTCTATAAAAGCACCTTCTTCGGTAGATATGCTGGCTAAGACTTTTTTATCTTTCTTAATCTCCTTTTTACCAATTTTCGTTAGCGTTTTGATTATGTCGCCCTGTCCACCAATTTTTACTTGAAATAGATTTTCACCATCCCAAGCGGGTTGATTATTCTCACCACCGCCTTGTTTTGCCCAACGAATGGCTTCCCAGAGTTCAAAAATGCTGCGGCGATGATTATCTTGTTCGGCTTCATCTCCTTTAAGTTTATTGCCTACCAATGGATAACTATATTCAAAGATTTTTTGGAGTTCGTCATTATTCTCCAATAATTCTTTCAATATTTCATGTATTAAATACGCCAATAAGCTATCCAAATAATTCCCCGCTATTGGCACACCTAAGCGATTTTCCACTTGCCAAGTAATGGGATGGGTTCTTTCCTCGTTCCAACCAATCAAAACCAGCGACAAATCCAAAGTACCCGCACCAAAATCATAAACCAGAGTACGCTCAAAGTCGCGGCTGGCATATTCCTTATTGCAGATGCGTTGATTGCAATAATTAAATGCCACTGCATCCGATTCGCTGATTAAACGAATCCGCTCTGGCAACGCAATGCCTAAACCACCATTTTTTCCAAATCAATA
>JAUXCJ010000098.1 GCA_030618965.1 Thiomargarita sp. | reverse complement strand
GGCGTATTTACCAAAAGATTGTAACTAAATTGTCTGACTCAGAATTAATTCATAAAATTCTGAGTCAAACAAACGTTGACTTAGAATATTGACTTCCATTTTTTACAGAGGACTTAATTATGCACCGTTACCTGCTTTTTAGCTTTGCCTTATTAATAGGCATTACATCCATTCATGCCACTGCCGATGAAATATCGAAACAGTTACGCCAGTGTGACAAATATCTGAAAGCTAATGATTTAACAAGCAGTAAGAAAGGTGAAGAAAAGACGGCTTTATATTGTTATAAAGACGTGTTGACAAAAGAGGCCGCCAATGCCAAAGCATTAGCGGGTCTAAAAAAAATTGAGGACAAGTATGTCGGATGGGCAAAAAAAGCCTTGAAGAGGGGACAAAAAACCAAGGTAGAACGTTATTTAAACAGTTTACGCTTGGTGAATCCCAACTCACAGGCATTGGCCGAATTAGAGGCGCAAGCCTATCCCAATCGTCAGCACCCTGCTGCTCCGTCTACTCCCCCCGTTGTTGAAGCAACACCTCAAGAACCAGTAACACCAGCAACCCCTAAACCTCCTAAACAGGCAAATATAACTGATTTGGGACAAATTTATGAAGAAATCAACACAACAGAGTGTCTAACATGGCCGACTTCAGAAGCCAAGGATAAAGGTGGAAAAAATGGCTGGGGTTCTTTTTATCCCAAAAAAGGTGATACTGGCAGCATCGTAGGTGAAATGAAACATTGTCATTTGGAGGATAAGGTCTATTTATTAGAAATAAATCAGTATGTTGTCGCTATATCAAGTACTGGCGTTGAAATTGTAGAATAGTCAAAATACTGCAAGGTAACCTTGCACTCCAATATTGTTTTTCTTGGAGTGCAAGCTAATTTTTCAAAAGCCTTTAGATCTTCTCATTTGATTGTATTGAGTCGAATGCTTATTTTTTTCTTTGCTCCGCTCCTGAAATTTATGTAATACCCGGTTGCTTTGAGATAATTTTATCTCCGTTTCATCAGTCAGGATATTGATTGATTCCATTGCTTCTTGCATTAAGCGTAAATATTTTAAATCTCGTTGGTATCTAATAAAATTAATAATAAAACGGCTTAACATTTGATGATCTGGATGCCTGGCGAGACGTGCTACACGAGTTTTGGTTTGTTTTAACTCTTTTATATATAATGGTTTATCATCATGACGGTGTAAAGCTCTGAGCTTGAGTTGAGTTTCGAGTTTATGCTTGACTTCAGCTATTTTAATTTCATCACATAAAGCTTGATAGAGTAAATCAGGTGTAAGCAATTTGGCATAATGCTCGTATAAGCGCGGTGTTTCATAAGCGGCGAGTATAGAATGAATCGCTTGGGCTTGGACTAAACCTTGTTTTAATATTTGATTTGCTTGGCGTTGAATTTTCAGCTTAGCAGCGGATTGTTGGGATTGTTCAGATTTTTCAGGTATATTGAATAATAATTCCATATTTTCCGGCACATCTTTCCATGAACAATGTAATTCTGTCACGCGCCCTTCATTAATGAAAATATTCTCAGCCTTATTATTTTCTAATGAAGGGTCTATTTTAACTTGGCAAGTGCTAGCTATTTCTTCAAGTATTTTATCAATTACTTCCTCTAAATGATTAAAACCAGAGCGACTTTCAGGTTCTTTGGAAAGTAAGACATAAGACTTCATCAAAACTTCATGATAATGTATATCTGGGCTTTGCAATAAGGGATTAAATAACAAGCTTTTAGGTAATGTCCAACTCATACCTAATAGAGATTCGCGTAAGCTTCTTATGTTGACCGATTCTTCAACCCAATGTATTTCGTTAAATAACTGGTTTGTAACACGGTATAATAAGTGATCTTTTTGTTGATTAAACCAGCGAAGACGTTCAGATAAGTTTAAGTCACGGCCTTTTAAATTTTCCTTTCTCAAATCATATAACAATTGAGGCAATTGAGTACGTACTGTGCTTAATAGCCATTTAATGACGGCAATTTGAAACAATTGTACCGAATATGCTTGTTTCGTTTCATGAGCATTATGTATTGTAGCTGTGAGAAGAGAATTGTATGCGCTATTAAAATTGTTCAGTTTCGCACGTAGTTGTTCTGATACTTTATCTGTTGCGCGTATTCTACTGCGCTCATCTAATAGATCATAACTTATCTGAGTGCATAGTTCAGTAAAATGTGGGCTGATATATACATCAATATGCGAATTATCAATGCCCCTTATAAATTGATCAAAATTGATAGAAGGGCAGGATAAGGGTTGCACAAAAAACGGTGTTTGTGGAAATGTTGACGATTTTTTCTTAAATATATTGAACATAGTTATTTATTTGTGGTGTTTCCTAGGAAGCAGACCATTTTTGAATGATCTTGAAAAAATTTAACATTTTTTATTTAACTCATAAATCTATAAAAATAATAAGGGATAAAAAAATAATTATCCCTGATATAAAAAGGTGATCAATCATTAATCATCACGCTTATAATCTCCTTCTATTGTAAAAGGCGACTTTGGTGAGGATGAGGGTGTTAGCTGAATCCGCTTACGCAACCAAGAAACTAAATATTGCCGCAAAATTGGGATTAAGCAAATAAATCCCACAGCATCGGTGAAAAATCCTGGTGTCAATAATAATGCCCCGCCGACTATTATAAAAATACCTTCCAATAAAGCTTCAGCCGGTATTTGTCCTTGTTGTAGGCTAGTTTGCACTTTTTGCAATGTTGCTATGCCTTGGGAACGCAATAAATGTGTACCTATAATAGCTGTTAAAATAACCAGCAATATAGTTGTCATCCCTCCAATGATACTACCCACTTGGATAAGTAGGTATATTTCTAATATCGGGATGATAATAAATGCAAATAATAGACGTTGAAATAAACTCATTTTAATTAAATAATACAATTGTGAGATAATAAATTAAATGTTAATTTTAGCATGATGATAGTTTTATCAAAAATTTGGAGATTTTTTAATGACTAAAATAATCACTATATTACTGTTTTTAATAGTAACATGGAATTGCAATGCAACACCTGATACTTTGTTATCTACAGATAATGGTGGTTTCAATTCAGCACCTTTTGAAAAAAGGGGCTTAGGGCTATTAGAAATTCTCCCTACCGATGATGCTTTTGCGTTTTCAAGCCGAATAGAAACCCCCAGCCTGTTGGTGCTTCATTGGGAAATGCCAGATGGTTATTATTTATACCGCGATCAATTTAAATTTGTACTCAAAGATAGTGGGCAACTCAATGATATACAATTACCGCCGCCCACAAAAATCAAAGATGACATAAAATATGGCCAGATCGAAGTTTACGAAGGTACACTTGAGATTAAATTACCCCTTCAAGAACTCCAAATTGGAGACGCTTCGACGCTAGAAATCACTTATCAAGGTTGTGCCGAAAACCGTTTGTGTTATCCAGCCATTACTAAAACGGTAGATTTGCCCAAAATGGCAACGCCATCAGTTTTTCTGCCTGTCCCTGATAAAGTTGGCTCAGTAGAGGGCGATTTTCTCAAGAATGAAGAAGCCTTTATATTTTCAGCGGAATTAACAGAATCTTCAGATTTAAGATTAAGGTGGCAAATAGCTGACGGTTATTATTTATATCAGGACAAATTAAAATTTTCATTAAAAAATGGTGGTGAATTAGGTACGCCGCAATCGCCGCCAAGTGTCCTTAAAAAAGACCCTTTATTTGGCGATGTCCAAATTTACCATCAGCCATTACTTGAGATAATAGTTCCTATAAAAAACAAATCTTTAGATTCAGTTACGCTAAATGTTAGCTATCAAGGTTGTGCATTCGCAGGTTTATGCTATCCGCCGACAACGAAAGTCTTAGAATTGAGCAATAGCATATCTGAGCAAGATAGGCTGGCTAAGCTACTTGCTAGTGCAAATGTGTTTTACATCCTCCTAATTTTTTTCGGTTTAGGTTTATTATTATCTTTAACACCTTGCATTTTTCCGATGATTCCCATTTTATCCAGTATCATTGTTGGGCAAGGCAAAGAGGTGACAACTTCTAAGGCTTTTTGGATATCATTAACCTATGTAGTTGCAATGGCAATGACTTATGCCATTCTTGGTGCATTAACAGCTTTACTTGGGGAAAATTTATCCGCTGCTTTCCAAACACCTTGGGTTTTGGTCAGTTTTGCCCTAGTATTTGTTATCTTATCTTTTTCCATGTTTGGTTTTTATAAATTAGAATTACCAAGCAGCTTACAAACCAAACTGGCTTTAATCAGTCATCGTCAACAGGGCGGCACGCTAATCGGTGTTGCCATCATGGGCATATTATCAGCATTGATTGTAGGCCCTTGCGTCGCAGCCCCCTTACTAGGCGCACTGATTTATATTAGTCAAACTGGCGACGCGCTACTAGGTGGATTAGCCCTGTTTAGTATGGGTATGGGTATGGGAGTACCTTTGATTATTGTCGGTATTTCAGCCGGCCATTGGCTACCAAAGGCCGGCAATTGGATGGAAAGCGTTAAAAATGTGTTTGGTGTCATGTTACTGGCTGTCGCCATTTGGATGCTTGAACGCATTATTCCCGCTCAAACAACAATGCTTTTATGGGCAAGTTTACTAATTATATCTGCCGTTTATATGGGCGTACTGGATAATCTCCCCGTTGGCGTATCAGGCTGGAGTAAATTCTGGAAAGGATTGGGCGTGATCTTTTTTGTCTATGGCCTTTTACTGATGATTGGGGCAGCAAGTGGCAATGTGAACCCTTTACAGCCTTTATCTCACTCATTCCCTCAAATGCAGCAAGCGCAAGCTGTTCAAAGTTCACAATCACAACAATTTAAACCCATCAAGGGCATCAAGGGCTTAGAACGTGAACTGGCAGCGGCTAAGGCAGAAAAAAAACCAGTTATGCTAGATTTTTCCGCCGAATGGTGTATATCTTGTAAAGAAATGGACGCTTTCACATTTGCCGATGCTGGCGTGCAAACTCTGCTCGCTAATTTTGTCATATTGCGTGCCGATGTTACCGCCAATGATGAACAAGATAAAGCTTTAAATAAACGCTTTCAGATTTTTGGACCACCAATGGTGCTCTTTTTTGATAGCAATGGTCAAGAACAACAAAACAAACGTGTAGTAGGATTCATGCCTGCTGAAGAATTTCGTCAACATTTGAAAAAGGTGATCCAATAATCATGAAAAGCGTTTTTTTTATAGTATTTATCATATTCAGCCTCACTGGCTGCGACTCAGGAGAGCAAAAACAAAATCTTTATTTCACGCTCCCAGACTTGCAGGGAAAAATACATAGCGAATCAGAATGGCTAGGTAAAAAAGTAGTCATTCTCAATTTTTGGGCGACTTGGTGTCCTCCCTGTATCAGAGAAATACCGGAATTTATCAAATTACAGGAAAAATATGGCAAGCGAGGTTTACAGTTTATAGGTATTGCCATCGACAATCAGAAAGCTGTTCAACGTTTTGTCGATGAAATGGGCATGAACTACCCGATTTTATTAGGAGATCAAGAAGCGATTAATCTCTCCATCCGTTTGGGTAACAAAATGGCAGGATTACCATTTACGGTTATTATTGATCGTAATGGTCAAATAGTTTCACGTAAAATTGGACAAATATCTGAACAACAAGTGGAAAAAACGATTTTGCCGTTGTTATAAATACTAAATCAGTTATTATCTAACTTGGAGTCCAAAGCTTTAGCTTTGGCTGAGTTCCAAAGCTAAAGCTTTGGACTC
>JAUXCJ010000387.1 GCA_030618965.1 Thiomargarita sp. | reverse complement strand
TAGAAAGTATTGACAAGGGCTGTTTCTATTCTTACCACATCAAGATAACTCTCACTTACATCTGCCAAACGTTCTGATTTCCCTGCCATTTATATAATGCTTTCTCAAAAGCATTTTCCTCATTTCGATCTTTTTTCATAGATTCTGCAAAGCTTAAAGAGGAGTCTGGGAAAAAATGTAGTGGTTGGATTAGTCCTTGCCAATAATATGAATGCAGCAAGGTTTCTAAAATTTCTTCACTATTTTCCACGGGTTGATATTCCCAAACCTTAACTTTTTTAACCACTTTACCCCCCACGGTCTTTTTTTCTAAACCGATTAGCAGGCTATGGCGAGGTAAATCTTGATCTTTTAGACTATTCAAGATTAAATGTTCTATCCATATTTGAATATAGTCTTTGGTTTTTAAGGTAGCATAGCGGTAGTGAATTAAATGATTGCCCCATAATTTGTTTAGGTGTCCTGTAATAAGCATTTCTCTAAGTTTCAGCTTGACAGCGATTGTATCCCTTTTTTGTTTTTTGAAGCTTTGAACTTGTTCGACAAATGGCTGTATTTTTGTGATCATTTCACTATACGCATAATCACCTATTTCACCATGTGGTAGTAATCCGCTGGCTTTGACAATGCTTTGATAATCTTGTAAGTCAACTCCTTCTAATTGCTTTTCTACTAGTGTTTGATTGAGTTTGTAATAAGCTAGCCCTTTTAGTTCAAAAGGTTCGGTTTCAGCTATTTCTTCATTTTCTTCTGATAAAACAATACCTAAACGCTGTTTTAATAAAAACTCAATCGGGTTCTTTAAAAAACTAATAAGGCGATGAATTTCAACGTTTTTCCATTCTTTATCTGGTTCTGGTAGTGCTTCAACAATAAAGCCTTTGGCTGCTCGACGTTCTTGCACTAATGCTCTGCTAGCTGTGCAATAGTCACTCGAAAAACTGAATAAGCGTTTATCTATGCCATTGAAATAACGGGGGCTGAAGGCTTGTAGCGGATGTTGTATCACAAAGTTTTCTTTTTGAATTAGAAAGCCTTTATTTACATAATCTAGTAGTTCGCTTACCAATACCGAGGGGGGAATAATTGTATTATCTTGAATACTTTGCCCGACATAGCTAAGATAAAAAACCTCTCGCGCCGAGAGCAGGGTTTCTAAAAATAGGTAGCGATCATTATTACGCCGAGAGCGATCTCCACGACGAGGATTTTTCGCAACTAAATCAAAACCTAGCGGTTTATTAGGGCGGGGGTAAGCTTGATCATCCATGCCTAATAAACACAGCACTTTAAACGGAATACTTCGCATTGGTAGCATGGCACAAAATGAAACGCTGCCAGTTAAAAAAGCCGTTTGTTGTGGTTCCTGTTCCAAAAAGTGGCGTAAATAAGCTAGTACCATTTCACGGCTGACTTCGGCATTAAATTTAGCCAGATTGGCATTTTCAACCATGCTATTTAATAAATGGCGCAATTTTTGAGCATCTAGTTCGCTGTCTTCATCCGGGCTTAAAAAACGATCCAAAACGTCTGTCAGAAAATTTGACCATTCTGATAAGGGGCGGGCTTGTTCCGATGCTTCTATGGTTTCAAACAAATTTTCAATAAATGCAACTAATTTGCCCAATATCAGCGTCTCACTGCCTTCAATGTCATTAAAAGGTAAAATGCCCTCAAATAAAGTATCTTTGGAAGATTTTGGTAGGGCATAACCCAGCAATAAACGCTTTAAGCCTGCCCGCCAAGTATTTTCATCAAAGGCAGGCAAATCTCGGCGTTGTTTGTCAGCTTTATCTATACCCCAACGTATGCCGGTTTCGTCTATCCAATGCCAAATCAGTTCTAAATCTGGCTCTGTTAGTCCAAAGCGTCTTTGTACCGCTTCCCCTTCTAGTACGCCTAAGACTTCACTCACTGAAAAACGACTGGTGTTTAATGCTAAAATTGCAAAAAAGCTTTCAATTAAAGCACTCTCATTTCTTAAATTACGATCAGCAATACTAAAAGGAATACGCTTATGTTCTTCTGGAGTTGTATCAAATACTGCTTCAATAAAGGGCGCGTATTTTTCAATATCTGGCATCATCACCAAAACATCTTTAGGTAATAAGTCCTTATTTTGTTCAAATAGTAGCAATAATTGATCGTGTAATACTTCTACTTCTCGCAATGGGCTATGGCAAGCGTGAATTTGAACTGATTCATCATCCGCTTCTATCGCAATTTTTCGCGCTTCGTTAGCATCGCGTAGTTCCAAAATATCCGATTGAATACAATGTAATAGCGTTTCCTCGCTAGGCTTTTCAAAATATTCATGGGCTGCGTGTGGATATTCGTTGAGCATATCCATGAAATCACGTCCCATTTTTCCCATAGACGCTAATAAAGTATTACCCTTGTCAAAATATTGTAAATCTTCAGGTGTCTTTTTATGCGCCATTTCACCATCTGAGACAATATCGCCCCAATAGATTTGGCAAGGATTCACTAGAAAAACATGGACATCTATATTTCGCCCCATTTCGGCTAAGACTTCTAAATGAAAAGAAGGTAATGTCGAAATGCCAAAAACTGAAATACGTTGAAAGCGTGGATTTTTAGCCAGATGCTGTACTTTTCTAAAAAATTCCGCCCGCAATTTTGCCAGATGCTGTGTGCCATGACGCGCAACTATTGCACGCCATAATAAGGCTTGCCAACGCGCTTGAAAATCCTTTTTCAATACATTTGGCTGTTGCCCATTTTCCCAATCAGCAATCCAAGTTGGACGATACATGACATAATTATCAAAAATTTCCGCAAGTCGCCAAGCCAATTGAAACATCTTGACTTCTTCCATATCGTCTTGCAAATAACCG
>JAUXCJ010000041.1 GCA_030618965.1 Thiomargarita sp. | reverse complement strand
TTTTACTATGATGAATCAACCTTGCTAGACACAAAATTGGCTGATGTTGATTTGCCTGCTTTTGACGATTTTTTAAATTTAGCGTATGGCTACCCCAAAGATCAAAGCCGTACTGTGCCTGAGCGAAAGTCTTTGCTAAACAATTTGAAGGCGATGCAGGGTGAGGCATTGACTGTGGCTGGACTCTTATTTTTTGGCGAGCGTCCCCAAGATTACTTGCCAACCGCACGGGTGGATTTTGCTCGTTTTGCGGGAACTTCGGCAGGAAGAGTGATTTTGGATAGTAAAACCTTAAATGGTCGTTTATCCCAACAACTTTTTGGCATGGAAGATTTATTGCGTTTGCATTTGTCTAATAAGGGCATCATCCGCAATTTTGAACCAGAAACGCGCTATGAAATACCCTTAGAAATGTTGCGCGAGGCATTGGTTAATGCCTTAGTTCACCGTGACTATTCATTGTCGGCTCCTATCAGGGTATTAATGTTTGATGATCGACTAGAGATACATAGTCCTGGCAATTTACCGAATACAGTCACAGTGGAAAACATAAAAGCGGGTATTCATGTTGAACGCAATCCGATTATTTTGTCCTTCATGGCTAAATTGGGTTTAATGACCCGTTTAGGAACTGGAATTTTGCGGATATTGGATTTAGCAAAAGAAACTCAATTACCCACCCCTGATTTTATTGAGTACGAGTCTGAGTTCGTGGTTACTTTATATCGACCTATCAATTAATTCCATCAATTTTAACGAAATTCTATTCTCCAATCGTTAATTTCCATACTTCAAACTTTGAATCGCGGATTAAACGGATTACACAGATTACGCGGATTTAAAATCCAAATCAAAACCGGGACGTAAGCGTGTTTTTAGGTTTTTAATCCGTGTAATCCGTGTAATCCGTTTAATCCGCGATTCAGAGTTTGATTATGTGGTACAGTGCAAGGTAACCTTGCACTCCGATAGTATTATGACAAACGATTTTTAAAATCTTCGTATCCAAATGTTTTGATGATTTCTACTTTTTTATCACGATAGAGGGCAATGGCGGGGAGTTTTACACCATTAAATGTTGTGGTTTTTACCATTGAATAGTGTGCCATATCAAGTAGTTGAAGTTTATCGCCAATTTTTAGTGGTTTATCAAAAGAGTAATCAGCAATCACGTCGCCTGCTAGACAGGAGTT
Organism: Thiomargarita sp.; assembly: GCA_030618965.1. Classification (GTDB taxonomy): domain Bacteria; phylum Pseudomonadota; class Gammaproteobacteria; order Beggiatoales; family Beggiatoaceae; genus JAUXCJ01. The sequence goes on along the minus strand of JAUXCJ010000041.1, from coordinate 6,475 downwards.
ACCACCGAGACGGTAAGTATAAGCTTTTTCTCCGGGTTGACCAGCATTTTTAATCTCAGGTCGATAGGGCATTTCTAGTACATCGGGCATGTGTGCAGTTGCCGACGTATCTAAAATGGCAATAAACATGCTGTTGTGAATTATATCTAATACGGTTGTCACTAATACACCTGCATTTAAGGCAACTGCTTCTCCTGGTTCGAGATAAACTTCGACATTATATTTGTCTTTAAATCGTTTTATCAGTTTGCAAAGATGGGCAACATCGTAATCATCACGGGTAATGTGATGCCCACCGCCGAAATTGATCCATTTCATTTGTGCTATGAATTTGCCAAATTTGTCTTCAACAGCGTCGAGAGTTCTTTCAAGTGCATAGGAGTCTTGTTCGCATAGGGTATGAAAATGAAGTCCTGAAATGCCAGCTAAGTTTTTATCCTCAAATTCTGCCCGTACAATGCCAAGCCGTGAAAATGCTGTACAGGGATCATAAAGAGCGACTTCTCCTTCGGAATGTTCGGGGTTAATTCGTAGTCCAAATTCTACTTTATTCGCAAATTGTTCTCGTAGTTTTTTGAATCGTTCAAATTGGGAAAAGGAGTTAAAAATAATATGATCACTTATTTCTAAACATTGTTTCAGACTGTCTTCATCATAAGCTGGAGAAAAGGTATGAACTTCTCGCCCAAATTCTTCGCATCCTAAAATGGCTTCGTTGATTGAACTGGCACAAACACCGTGTAGTGTTTTTTTTAACAGTGGAAATGTAGCAAACATGGCAAAGCCTTTCAGGGCAAGTAGGCACTTTGTACCGCTCTCTTGTTGTACTTTATCAAAAATAGCTAGATTGCGTTCTAAGGCATGGTAATCTACGACAAAACAGGGGGATGGTATGTCTAATGGGAGTATCATTTGAGGGGTCCTAAATTGCTAATAGCTCGTGCAAGGTAACCTTGCACTCCTGAGTCCAGTTGGAGTGCAAGGTTACCTTGCAACAATTCACTAAATTTGTTTTTCAACCCAAGGCAGTCCATGAATCATTAATTTTTCCATGAAAGGTTCAGGATCAAATTGTTCCATATTAAACACGCCTTCTCCACGCCATTTGCCTGTCAGCATCATCATCGCGCCTATCATGGCTGGTACGCCGGTTGTGTATGATATTGCTTGTGATTGTACTTCTTCATAGCATTTGGCATGGTCACAAATGTTATAAATATAGTAGCGTTTTTCCTTGCCGTTTTTGATACCTTTGATAAAACAGCCAATACAAGTACGCCCTTGTGTTAATGGCCCTAATGAGGCTGGATCAGGTAATAGGGCTTTGAGAAACTGAAGTGGTACTATTTCTTGTCCTTGGAACTTGATTGGATCAATGCGAGTCATACCAATATTCTCCAATACTTCCAAATGTTTAAGATAATTATCAGAGAAAGTCATCCAGAATCGAGCCAGTTTTATTTCAGGTATATGTTTAACAAGTGATTCCAGTTCTTCGTGATACATTTGATAAATTTTGCGCGTGCCGATACCTTCAGGAAAATCAAAAGTTCTGGATTTACTCAAAGCTTTAGTTTCAATCCATTCTCCGTTTTCATAATGTTTAGCGGCAGCAGTTACTTCACGGATATTGATTTCAGGATTGAAATTGGTGGCAAAAGGCTGGCCATGTTCTCCAGCATTGCAATCAATGATGTCGAGTTCGTAAATTTCATCAAATTGGGTCTTTTTAGCCCAAGCGGTGAAAACATTTGTCACGCCCGGATCAAATCCGCTCCCCAAAAGTGCCATAATACCGCGCTCTTTAAAGCGTTCTTGATATTCCCATTGCCATTTATAACAGAATTTTGCTTCATCAAGTGGTTCATAATTAGCGGTATCAAGATAATCAACACCAGTTTCAAGGCAGGCATCCATGATGTGCAAATCTTGATATGGCAGGGCAATATTCATAACCAATGCTGGTTTGAAATCCTTAATCAGTGCAACCAGTTCTGGAACATTATCTGCGTCAACCTGTTCAGTGCGAATCGGACGTTTTATCTGTGCGGCAATCTTTTCGCATTTAGAAACTGTCCTACTGGCTAGGCAAATTTCTGAAAATACTTCAGGTACTTGAGCGCATTTATGGGTCACAACTTGTCCAACACCACCAGCTCCAATGATGAGTACTTTAGACATACTGTTGATTTTTCTCCTTTTATCTTTAAACAGCTATCGCAGCTTTAATATGTGGATGGGCTTGATAATCAAGAATTTCAAAATCTTCAAATTGATAAGAAAAAATGGAACTATTGCGCTGAATTTTTAATTGAGGCAAAGAATAGGGTTTCCGTGTTAATTGTAAGCGAGCTTGCTCCAAATGGTTTAGGTAAAGGTGGACATCGCCACCAGTCCAGACAAATTCTCCCACAGCAAGATCACATTGTTGGGCGATGATATGCGTTAATAGGGCATAACTTGCAATATTAAAAGGCATTCCTATGAACACATCGCACGATCTTTGATAAAGTTGACAAGATAATTTTCCATCTGCAACATAAAATTGAAATAAGAGATGACAAGGTGGCAGTGCCATTTTATCAATATCTGCAACATTCCAAGCTGAGACGATGAGCCGCCTTGAATTGGGATTTTGTTTGATTTGTGCAATCACGTCACTGATTTGGTCAATTGAGTTACCATGGGCTTTTGGCCAAGATCGCCATTGATAACCGTAAATCGGGCCTAGTTCTCCTAGTTCATTAGCCCATGAGTCCCAGATATGGACATTGTTATCATTCAAATATTTGATATTTGTCTCACCATTCAAAAACCATAATAGTTCATAAATAATGCTGCGTAGTGCTAATTTTTTAGTTGTTAATAATGGAAAACCTTTACTGAGGTCAAAATGCAATTGCCGACCAAAAACAGACAGTGTGCCAGTTCCAGTTCTGTCGCCTTTTTGGTGGCCATTATCCAAAATGTCTTGTATTAAATCTAAATAGGGCTTCATATATTTATATTGTTAATTTATTTTTGACTATAAATTTTAGCATGATTGATAGATGCTACTTAAAAATAGCAATTAAAAATCCATAATCCCCCATCAAAAAATGGTTGTAAATTTTATATTTACTGTATTAGACTGGTCCTAAAATAAGGATTTTTGGAATTTAACTAATTGTTTTTATTACATCAAAATTTATTTACGGATAATTTTATTACCGTGCGATAAAATCACAACAACAAAATAAAATTGAGTCGCCGTTATGATTTCTTTCTACATTAAGGCCATTATCATTCTAACTATAATACTCGTTGGTGCGTACCTGCGTTTAGATTATTTACATCATCTTGATTCAAAAGATCGAATAACAACTGATGCCCCCGCCACTGAGGTTGAGCGTTTGTTTGATGCCCTAAAAGCCAACAACTTATTGACAGTTGGCGTAAATGGTAAAGCATGCTTAATGCCAGCTGATGCCATTCTAGCCCAAAAGGCTGCGGATGCCGGTATTCTGGTTTCTGAACCAGGGAATGCTTGCCCAACTCAGCTAGAAAAACAAGCCTCTTTTAAAAAGAAACGGCTTCTAAATAAAGTTTATACAACACAGGTTGGCAAGATCTTACGACAATGGCTTATCTACTGGAATAACAGCCGCCAACTCACTGCAATACGGGACAACCGGCCCTCTATTCAAAACCGTCCGACAACGACCGAATCGCAAAAAGGTAGTTGCTCAAGCCTTGAACTTCGACAGATGAACTCCGCTTGGAAGGTTCAATGTTCAAATTGGTATCATCATGTTCCGCCGGAATTTGGCTATGTATTAAATAAAGTCTTGGAACCGGGTTTTGGTAAATGGTTAGCTACGAAACAACAAACTATATATACGACTGAGCTAGATTTAGCCCAAAAATATACGCTTACTTTGCAAATAATCGGTGTTCCAGGCAAACTGGTCGTTCGTTCACTCAAAACCGGTAAAAAGCTCAAAACGAATCCTAAAAAACTTGCTTGTTACCCAAAGGACTCTAAATATGTACTAGGTGGTGGTTGTATCATCCATAAGAGGCGGCACTTGCAAGCATTGGCTTATCAACTCCGATTGACTTTATCTCCTGGTCGTTACCGGTTAGAACTACCGATCCAACCGGTATTGAATCAAAAACCAGACAATCGAAATTTACCTATAGCTCTTAAGGATGATAGTTTAATCTGGAATCGAAAACGGGAAGATTACGGAGGAACTAACAAAATGGCACGGCCATTTACAAAATTTGTAGTGCGAACCAGGGATGGTCAAGCACTGACAGATAAAATGGGTTGTGGCAGCCCACGCCCGATTGTAGCAGACTATGGCCTAACCGCATTTGTTGGCTACAGCCGAAACGATTATAACACCTTGTCGGGTTTGATAGCCCGTTCGGCAATTCCATCTGGTAGCGAAGTTCGTTTAACCTTAGACAGTCCGCTACAAGACATTGCCCAGAAAGAATTGAAAAATTTTTCTCAACGTTTTAAAAAAAATACCAAAAAGCGGCGAGCAGCTGTGGTGATTTTGGATGCTAAAACTGGCGCAATTCTAGCGGCTGCTAATATACCAAGTCCCGTTTATGCTCTCCCCCATTGGGATCGAACCGCCTTTGCGGTGACTTGGCCCGATCGAGACCCTTTTAGGTTCACACCTTGGCAAGGACTTAGTGTTCATAGCACCCCTGGTTCCACCTTTAAACTTGTAACTGCCTTGGCGGCGATCAAAGCATCTCAAGAAAATCCAAGCTTAAAAAAGATGCTCGAAGGTTTGAATCCAAGAAATTTTTACCGAATGACTAAATTCTCTATCAACGCATCCTGTTATAAGCCCTCACGATCAACCTCTAAAATTTGTAATTTCAACAAAAATGGAATGCTCAGATCTTTAACCAATGGAAAACTGGGGCTACCCGAAGCAATACGAGACTCACTTAACATCTGGTTTGTTCGGTTAGGGGTACTCATGGATAAAAAAAATCTGGACTCTGGTGGACCAGATACTTGGTTAGCCAAACAAGCCCGTGCGCTCGGGTTTGGTGAAACTTTTTCTTTATTTCCCAAAGTGGATGGTTTGCCAAACATCTTAGCTTGCCCAAACACTCGTGGTGACGCATTATGCGCGGCTACCGGAAATCTAGATTTATATCATTCTGAATTGGGCGCAAGGCTTCAGCGCCTTGCTCAAAATAGCTTTGGGCAAGGTGTTCAAACCACGCCACTCCAGATGGCGCGGCTTGCTTTAACGCTTGCGACTGGTCGTTTGTTTAAACCAACGTTATTACAAGATTGGCCAGGTCAAACCTTCACACCTGAATGGCAGAATTTGAGCTGGGATCCGAAACTCATCAAGTTACTTCACCAAGGTATGAAAGCCGTCCCGATAAGAGGAACTGCTCGAAGACCTTTTGCAAATTCTCCAAACCGTTCTTGGGTTTATGGCAAAACAGGAACTGCTCAAACGCAGAAAATAAAAAACTCCTTTTTATACTCTGGTTGGTTTATCGGTTGGCGTAACACGCCAACCAGTGAAAATGATAAAGTCGGCAAGCCTGAGATTGCTTTTGCTTGCATGATTAGCCATCTCCCGGACAGATATTATGGAGGAAACTCATGCGGAAAAATTATGGCAAAAATTTTAGATCAATGGCCATCAGATAAATCCAAATCGTGGTTCAACGAAGGTAAATTAGATGAAACGTAATTTGCCAGCAGTAGCGAGCTTTTTGGTACTAATATTGCTCAGCGGTCTATTTTTTAAATTGGTGGAAGAGGCCCCGAATGTGTGGCTAACCCAGCAAATAAAAATTACTCTAGCACCCGGTCAATCTGTGGATCTAGGGCGTGAAAGTCTAGGTTTACCGAAATATGCACAACTCATTGAACCGCAACATTTACGCATTACGCGAGATAATCAGGGGCAATGGCAATTTTCTAATATTTCGATTGCACGTCAGGTTTATGTCAAAACAGATCAGCAAACCAGCAATTTTTTACGCCGTTGGAAGCTCAACGACGGGGATCGGATTCAACTTAATGATCAAGATATTTATGTGAAAATAACGACTGTCAACTCTTTAAGTTTAATTGATGGACAAAATAATAAAGCCAGTTGGACAAATGGTTATTTGAACATTCCAGACAAATTCCAATGTTATCATTTTGATACTAGCTGGTGGCGTTGGAAAATTCAAAATTTTTCTACTAATAAAGAGTTGCGATTATTTAGTTTGGGAGGGCAAGTATCGTGTTCAGATAGCTGGAGATTGCAAGGATTAGCCCCGAAATCCGCAATTATTTATTGGCGTGGCGGTCATTTTTGGTTGGGCAAAGTCGCAACTGGTGTCAACGAAAAGTTGTTTCGGAACGACTCTTCCACTTGCCAACAGCTTCGCGACCAATACATGCCTTTAGCTGGTCCAGAAGGGCAGATAGAAAGCCTAGTGTTGGGACGGA
>JAUXCJ010000410.1 GCA_030618965.1 Thiomargarita sp. | reverse complement strand
CCTCCGAGGTTTTGGAAACCTCGGAGGTTTGGCTCCAGCTAAATTACCGCCGCAAAATCGCAATCCACCGCCACAAATTCAGCAAACTAGACAATGAACTGGCCACATAAGTCAAAGCACAAGCAGTGAGAATTTGTCGAGCTGCCAATTGATCTTTATTGGAAATATACTCACCTTTTTCCAAAATCGGTAGCGCACGTTTAAAGCTCGCATCCCATTCAACTGGCAAAGTTACTAAATGTACTATCACTGACGCGCCTAAACTCGCCAAACCACCTAAAAACATCAATAACCCAGCTGCTGGGATACGTGCTATTATAGCAACCACTGGAATCATCATCATTAATCCAGCACCGATTTTTTCAGCCATGTGTGCGACCCCTACCAATTTACTACGCGCTTGTAAAGGTTGATAAGCAGTCCTATCTTGAATAGCATGTCCTACTTCATGCGCTGCTGTCACTACCGCAGTCAATGAATGGCTACCCCAGTTCGCCTGACTCAAACGCACTGATTTTTCAATAGGATCATAATGGTCTCCCAATTCAGTAACTTCTACTTTAACCTCTGACATATCCAACTTATCCAATAAATGTCGGGCAAGTTCACCACCTGTACCAGGAAAATCATCACGATGTTTGCTATATTTAGTTAAAATTCGTTTTGCCCAAATTTGAGGACCATAAATAAGAGCAACTAATAATATTAATAAAATGAGAATTGGCATTATAATATTCCTTATTCAAAGTAATTTTATCAAAACCATACTTAAATTATGTCTCAAAAAACATTACTTTCCATTATATAAATTGCTAGCAAATACAAAAATACATGAAAAATCATTTATTTACAAAATTATTTAATAACGCTGGTGGGCTAGAAGATTTCTCAACCGAAATTTTAGCCGGCGTATTGCGTTGCAATCAAACTTTACTAGATAGCTTTGTTAATAAAGTCTTAGGCATTAAAGGGCGCAATTTCCAGGTAGAAACTCAACGTAGTTACCAATATGTAACTATAAACATGGTTTTTAGCAACGAAAAAACCTTGTGCTTTCTGGAAAACACCCTTCAAGCTGTTGTCGCAGAACAATTGGATCACCTAGAACAATGTGAAAGCATCTTATTAACTGAACAAGATAGCTATAAAAATATTCACTTAAGATACTGCTCTAAATATTATGGCACACAAGCGATAACAAGCATTGACTTTGCTCAACTCCGTTGGGCCGACATAAGTGCATTTTTTGAGTCCTATTCAGAAAATCCCTTAGTCAGTGCATTTTTAGATTTTATTAAGGATAACAACATGAAAGGTATAACGGCGCTGAAAACTGATGACTTAATAGCCATCTCCAGATTAAACGACACATTGTATAAAATGGATGAATGCTTAGATTCTGTTGCCGCTGAATTTACCATGCTGTTTGGTTATCCCACTCAAGGTGCGCCCCAAGAAAGCCTAGAACGTTTAAAACGGCTAGTTGAACTTAATTCCTATCGTATGATGAAACAAGATATTCTATTAGGTGGCGGGGGATGGTCTGAAGTAACAATATGTTTTAATTATGAAAAAACAACTACAGCACTGAGCAATTTAGCTGTTTGGTACTGGTGTGACAAAACACATCATCAATATGAACAATTAAAACAAGCCTTGAGGCAAAACAAGCGTTTATTTTCTACTCAGCCCGGTTTTCTTTTTGAAGATAGAACTATGGGTCTTAGAATTATCCTTCAAAAACCGCTCACAGATTTTGAAGATGAATCAAATCAATTACAAGCAATCCATGCTTGGTTTATTCAAAGCCTGACTATTTTTAGGCAGTTTGCTGACAAAACGCCTGAACTCAATTGGAATATTCCTCAATAATAAATTCTTAAATAGATATATAGGACTTACGCATTGACAAACGATTTTTTTATTTTCTCCTTGGAGTCCAAAGCTTTAGCTTTGGCTAGACTAAGCCAGTACCAAAGCTAAAGCTTTGGACTCCAAGTCGGTGACAAATATTAATGCTTTGTTTTTATTAGAAAACATATAAAATTTTATCTGTCAATGCGTAAGTCCTAATATAGTAATCCTATTTGATTTACTTCGTTACTTCGTTTATGGATGCCAAGACCTCCGAGGGTTTCAAAACCTCGGAGGTCTAATTTTCAACTTATTTAGGATTCCTATATTTAAGCCTTCTCCATTTTATACCCAATTTCCTTTCCCACAAATCCTACACCAAGAAACACACACTGACGTGAGTCATTTAAAAAACGCTCTCCATAATTTTTATCTTTGATTTGCTGAATTGCCTTATTAATCAAGCTATCCATCTTGCTGCCAGCTTTGCCATATTTGAACTCAATTAAATAAATTCTATCCTCTAAAGCCAAAACACCATCAATTCGCCCTTTATCCGTCAACACTTCTAAATCAATTTCAACGCCCATCAATACCAATATCATATAAAACAGGGAATGGTAATACGCTTCTTGTTCGATGTGTAACGGATACGGAATTTTGGCAAATAAGGCGCGGATGATGTTCATAAAGCCTTCTACGTTTTCTTCCTGTAAAAAGCGGTGTAATTTTTTAGCAGACGGTTGAATTTCATCTAACCTATTTTTGGTGAACATTTCAAAAAGATAGGTAATAAATGCGTTTTTAACCTCTAAATTGGGATAATTTAAAGTATATTCCGGTAAACCTTGGTGATCAATATGGGTG
>JAUXCJ010000130.1 GCA_030618965.1 Thiomargarita sp. | reverse complement strand
CATAAAATTCTAAAATTGCTGGGGTGGTAGTGCTAAGAGAATCAATCGGTTCTCCAGAACAAAGCGGGACAGTTTCACCATTATGTGTCAAACTGATAAGTGCTTGTCCATTATTTGTGACAGCGCGTAATTGCCCAATTATCTTATCATTAGGATAGATTACGGGCGGCAGTTCTAAGTCAACGCGCACTGGTTTGTCGATAACAATCGTACATTTATTTTGTATCCAATCGCCTTCATTCATAGCAAAGGTTTCAATGCTGAAAGTACCCAAGCTATCACTAAGCGGAATCACAACATCCTTTTTGCCATTGACGGAGACAATATCATAGAAAAGTATTTCTGGAAAATCGGCTGATTCAGCTTTTGTCGTTGGTTCACTGATTAGAGGCTTAGTCTCAACTTTTGTCGTTGGTTCACTGATTGGTGGATGCAGAATCTTAACTTTTGTCCTTGCTAGAGGCTTAGTTATCTCAAGACTATCACTTTGTCTACGCAAAAACGCGGGTATATTTAAATAATCACCCTCTGTCGCATCGGGGTCATAGATTGTCGCAACTTCCTCTATATTTGTGAATGTGCGTTCATCCATGCCCTCAATCGCAAAATCAATACCTCGCTTAGCAGCTGCTCCCAAACTCACTGCGGGCTTATCAGTGGCAGTCAAACGCTCATCGCGCACACTCAATAAAACCTGAATCGTCTTTTCTACATCACTAATCAGACGCACAACTAATTCTTCACGGGGGCGAATGCTTTCAGGTGCTTCGATAGATAATTGAAATGAGGAGGGATTAATAAAGCTAGTATAACCCTCAAACGCTTGCCCATAGACAAAACCACCCACAAAAACGCTACAAAAAGGACTATCTGTCTTAACCGTAATATAATTACCAGCAGTCACAGTTCCCACGTCCTGTACGCTATATTCACCAGACGTTAAATCTAAAATCACTAAAACTAAGGATTCCACCACTTCAGCATTGACTTTAATCAAACGTTCCTTCGTCACAATTTCCTCAACAATCAATGGCGCATCAATAAACTCGCCCTCAGTTAAATAACCGCCACGCAGCGGCAAGGCATTGGCTTCGGGCATCATTGAAAAACACTTTTCTCTACCTAATTCACTGATAACAGAGAATTCCCTCTCAACTTTTCTGCTACCATGAATAGCCACCTCTGCCACCAGTTCCGCATCATCCGCAGCCACCAAACGCAAACGAAAAGGCCCTTCTCCTTCTATTTTTACCCCTCCCGCATAGCGTCCAGGTGACAAAGCTAAAAGGCCAATTTCCGCAACAACTTCCCAATATTCCACCAGTATGACAATCAGCTCATCAGCAAATGGCTTTTGATAACTTTCCACTGCCAGTTCAAACCAGAGTTGATTACTCTCCCGTTTCAAACGATGGCTAATGAGTCGAGCCGAAAGCGGTGCGAGCGTATAATCTGCAACTGTGAAGGAAACGGCTGTACCAATAGATTTACCCTCAATGGATAACTGAGCTTCATAGCGTCCAGGTAATAACATTGCAAAACTTTCGATGCCAACACCATTAGAGAGTTCAATTTCCCGCTCGCTGAAAAACGCGCCATTATAATTAACCAGCAAGCCTAAGTGCTTAGGCGGATTAGGGAATGCGATGAATAAATGTACAGTATCCTGCTCGGTACGATAGAGATCACGATCAGCTACAAGGCAGCCTATAGGTTCAATAGAACTATGTTCTGGCGTAATGGTCACACCATCTAGCTGTAGCGGCTGATCAACCAGTGCTAACACACTATTTTCAATATTTTTTTGTATGAAAAGCCGTTGAAGTCGCCCCTTGAGATTGCGTGATTGCTTTATGAAAACGAAGTGATGACCAATTTGTATATTATTTTTTATTTGCCATGCACGATCATGATCGTTGATGGTGATTTTAAAGGGATAGTTCATTATTGTTGACTCTTTCAAATGTAATCAAGGCTGTCTCACCAACCGAAAACCAAGGAGGCTGACGCGACCGTCGGGCTTGTAGTGGGCGCGATTCGCCGCCCGGGCGTTACGCGCGATGTAGCCCCACGCTCCCCCGCGTCCCACGCGATCTTGGCCGGTTTTGCCAGAAGGCCCTCTCGGATTGCTACGGGGGCTGCTACGGTAATAGCTACTATCGTATATGTCATGGACCCATTCCCAGACATTGCCCAACATATCAAATAGACCAAAAGCATTTGGTTTAAATTGACCTACAGGAGCTGTATAGGTATAACCATCAGTGCAATTATGAATCGCCCAACCCGAAAAAGTCTTTTGGGCGGTTTTATCAGCCACATTCGCATAAGCACAGGCTTTATCAGCCTGATTACCCCAATAACGTTTAGTCGAAGTGCCAGCACGAGCGGCATATTCCCATTCAGCCTCAGTTGGCAAGCGATAGTTTTTATCGGTTTGTTGACTTAACCACTTAATATAAGCGGTGGCATCATTCAAACTAACGCAAACCACAGGTTGATTATCTGATTGAGAAAAGCTAGGATTACGCCAGTTCTTTCCAGACCTATTACCTCTATAAACCCAACAACTACCATATTTTTCAGCATCCGTTTTATAACCAGTTACCTTCACAAACTGCCGGAAATCGCCCACTGTAACCTCATATTTTCCCATCGAAAAGGCACTAACCGAAACCCGATGCACTGGCTTTTCATCAAAATCGCCACCCCCCTGAATATCTCCCATTCTAAAAGAACCGGCAGGGATTATCACCATTTCAGGGCCAAAACCACCAACATGCAAAGGATCACGAAAAACAGTGCTAGGTTTTAGTGGCACGACGACAACAGGTGGAGTGGTTGGTTTTGGTGGCACAACAACAGGTGGCGTGTCACTTGCTGAACTAACAAAATAAAAATCATCTCCTTTTAACGAAGACGATTCCCAAGGTGTTTGACTATTACCAGTTTTTTGCACTACAGTATTACGAACTCTTTTAAACATCAGCTCAATTGCTAAATTAGGTTCATAAATATGAGCCAACAACCCAGCCGTATAAGGGCTATTTTTCCCATCACCATCAGCAGCCGTATCACCCGGCGACGTAGCATAGGCAATCAAGGTGCCAGTCGGTATATTTTCAGCTCGCGCCAATCCTTTTTTCATACCCTTGTTAAGACTTTTAAATGGATTATTGCGGCAAGCATCCAAAATAACAATATTCATACTATTATTAGTTGATTGCATAGCACTCAAGACATCACCTGCAAAAATGGAACGAAATTTAACATGACGCTGAGCCAGTTCAGGCAAATCAACCGGGATCAAATAATTTTTGTCATCAATCTGTATCCCATGACCTGAGAAATAAAATAAACCGACAACGCCTTTACCCAGCTTTTTCTTAAAGGCAGTAATAGCTTGATCCATAGCTTCCCAACTAGCATTTTCCTTTTTAATCACATCAAAACCGACAGAACGTAAAGCTTTTGCCATCTCTCTGGCATCATTAACCGGATTTTTTAATGGTCCGAACTTATAATTGGCATTACCAATAACCAGCGCGACTCGTTTATTAATTGTTCCATTATTATCGACATAAGGCCGATCAAGGCCACGTATTTCCTCCGGTTGCGTTGATGGTACAAGTGGTAATTCCTGACAAGCAGTCAAAAACAAGATGAGTATTAATAAACGATACATGATCTTATCCTCCCTATCGTGTTTTATATAGTAAATTGTCTGAATAGCCTACATTCAGCACACAATTTATATAACACTTTGATTTAAAAAATATTATCTATTTATTTCATTGATACATAAACTGAATTTTATTTTTAAATATCAAAATCTTGCAAAGGGTGTGATGAATGTCGGTTATAATTACATTATATATTAATATTAATAAATGATTATGAAAGTTGGAAAATTTATGCAAAATTGCTAATCTCATTTATCAATTGAGAAAAAATTACACGGTAAAAAAAATATGTCAGATTTTTTTGAGAAAAAATTATTAGGAAATTCAGGTGAATTTGCGACTATTATTCGCGCTGCGCGTCTAACAGCTATGACAGATGCTACCGTACTTATTTTAGGAGAAACCGGAACTGGTAAAGAACTGCTTGCAAAAGCTATTCATCAGCATAGCCGCAGAGCACAAGGACAATTTATTACAATAAACTGCGCCGCATTACCAGAAAGTTTAGCCGAATCAGAACTATTTGGACACCGTAAAGGGGCTTTTACAGGTGCAATTGCTGATCAACAAGGGCGGATTCAAGCGGCGCATGGTGGCAGCTTATTTTTAGATGAAATCGGAGAATTACCACTAACTATTCAAGCTAAGCTATTGCGGTTTTTAGAAAATGGCGAATGTCAAAAAATTGGTCAAACTTGTGTAGAAAAAATTGATACCCGTATTCTCGTGGCAACTAACCGTGATTTACATGCACAAATGCAAAAGGGCGAATTTCGACAAGATTTATATTATCGTTTAAATATAGTGCCTTTAGAACTACCCCCTTTACGCAAACGCATAGACGATTTAGAACTATTATTGCAAACTTTCACCAAAAAATTAGCACAACGCCATCAATTATCAACACCACATTATACTAAAGCAACGATCAAACTATTACGTCGTCATACATGGGGAGGCAATATCCGAGAATTACACAATTTTTGTGAACGGATGTTGATATTTTTCAGTGGAAAAACCATTGAACCCGATCATTTACCCCTTGAATTTCATGCAGATAAAACCATAAAACTTCATCATACTAATAAATTTAATTTACCAGAAACTGGTATTGATTTAAAAGAACTAGAAATTGAAATGATTCGCCAAGCACTTCGGAAAACCTACGGTAATCGTAGTCAAGCCGCACGATTATTAGGTTTAACTCGGGATACATTATTATATAGAATCAAAAAATACGCGATTTTGGATTAATTTTCAGGCTGATAATTGCTCACGCAATCCAGATGAACGATTGACATAAATAAGTTTGTCGGATATTTTTTTTAAAAATTTTTTAGTCAAGTTAATTAAAGGCACTTTTTATGAATACACTTACTTTTGAAAGTAAATTGTTACCCGAAGGGTATTTGTATTGTCCAAAAGAATTAGCTCATAAAAAAAACCAATGCTCGTTTTAAAGTCATTGTTTTTTTTGACGGCAATGACACTGAAGCATCAGATGAAGAAATGCTATCCGCTGTTAAGGATAATACCTCAAATGACTTCCTTTCTATGGAAGAAATTGACTATTATCCTGAGAACTCCAGAAAAATAGGAAGAGAAAGCTAAACACTATCTTATTTAACAATTT
>JAUXCJ010000056.1 GCA_030618965.1 Thiomargarita sp. | reverse complement strand
TGGTTATTGGGAAAGTGTTAGGAGGTTTCTTGATTTGATGTTGAACAAGCAGGACAATAACAATGACTAAAAATACCTTATATTTAATATTATTATGCTTAATGCTAATGGGGCAAGCCTCGTTCAGTCGTGAAATAGACAGAGGATTAGAAGGGCAAAGCGATCAAAAGCGTATTGCTTTAATTATTGGTAATAGCCATTATCAATCACGCTCTTTGAGAAATCCTGTTAATGATGCACAGGATATTGCCCGCACATTGCGGAATTTAGGTTTTAGCGTTATGCTCAAAACTGATGCCAATCAAGCAATAATGGAAAGTGCTATTAACGCTTTTGCTAAAAAACTGCGTCGCGGTGTTGTTGGATTATTTTATTATTCTGGGCATGGTGTGCAATATCAGGGCAATAATTATTTAATCCCGATTGGCGCGATTTCATCTATTTATAGTGCTGAACAACTCAAATATAAAACCGTCAATACTGGCTATGTGCTCGGCGCGATGGCGAATGCAGGCAATAAGCTTAATATCGTTATTTTAGACGCTTGCCGCGATAATCCGTTTAAAGGGTTTTCAAGAGGATTGCAACGAGGATTAGCACGGGTTCAAAAAAGCGAGGCTGAAGGTACACTTATTGCCTACGCCACTTCTCCGGGTAATACTGCTTCAGATGGCTATGGACGCAATAGCCCTTATACTAAACATTTATTGCGCCTTATGCCAACGCCAAATTTGCCGATTGAGTTGTTATTCAAAAAGGTACGGGTTGCGGTTAAGCGGGAAACTGGTGGACGACAAAGCCCTTGGTATGAAGCTTCTATTGAGGGAGATTTTTCTTTTGTAAGAACCAGGCAAAATATTACTCCAAGCAACCCAACAAATAACCCTTTGTTTGAAGGATACCAATTTTTAAAAGCGGGAGAATGGAGAAAAGCTGAAAGGCAATTTAACCAAGCAGCTCGTAAAAATCCTCGCTCAGTAGAACCTTGGTATTGGAAAGCAGAATTAGCCTTAGCTAGAGGGCATAAACAAGTAAGTATTAATTATTTAAATCAAGTACTTAAGCAAAAGAAAACCCATATTCATAGCTTAGCCCTTAAAATGAAGGTACTACTTTTATTGGGTGGACGCAATATTAAAAAGGCTAAACAATTAGGTAGCAGGATTTATAAGCATCATCCTTCACAGGCATTAAAGAACTGGGTTATTTGCCTTAAGCAGGTTTCTGGTTTTATTATCACAGCTACAGATATAGAAACGCAATGCCAATCACAATTTCCGGTTTATCAGTTTAATGATTAATTTTTTAATTCAATGGTTCGGACAGTTTTTCAAAAAATCTAAAGGTTGTCATTTCTACGAGAGGAGAAATCTTGAATTATTAAGCAGTTAAGATTTCTCCTCTCGTCGAAATGACAAGCCGAGCTTTACTTAAAAATCAACTGCTTGTAAAAACTGTCTGAACTATTGTTAATTATCAAAGGAGATAATATATGAATCCACCATCATTTTCTGGTTCCCACGCGCCAGCGTGGGAACCCAGTCTGGACGCGCCAGCGTCCTGGCCTGTAGTAAACACGCGACGCTGGCGCGTCGTGACTGCGTTACCACGCTGGCGCGTGGGAACGAGAACATTATTGCTATTTAGGAAATTTATAATCGGATTATTGTCTTTGATAATTGTTGCTTGTACTGCCTCTATGCCAAAGTCTGAATCTGTAAAACGGGATAGAAGTGAGATTAGAGTTGAACAACCACCCTCCCCCCAAATTCAAGCAACCAACCAGTCTGTAGTTCCACTTTCACAACAAAAGCCTCTTTTACCCCATGATGGCTTATTCATTCGTAGAAATAACGAATTTGGTAGCAAATACATAACCGGTTTCAAGGAACTGGTTGAACAAGGTGAACTGGTTGATCATAAAACGATTCGTTGGGATGATTTTATTGCCTCTAACAGTGACAAAATCCCCGCGCCTACGAGAAATAAAGCAATGTCCATCAGTCATGGTATTTCTCCAATTCCGTCTAAATCTAAACATGATGCTAGAGCTACTCACTACCTAGAAATCGCCCTAAAAGCCCCATCATCCATAAATGAACAATTGTCTAAAGCTGAAAAATTGCCTGCTAATTATATTTTTGTAATTGATACCAGTGGTTCTATGCAAGGGCAAAAGTTGGATATGGTTAAAAGTGCCGTTGCTAAATTATTCCTGAGTCTGAAAGAAACTGATGTGATTGGAATCATAGCATTTTCTAATAAAACACAGACTATCTTAAAAGCAACGCCTGTTGCTGATATTACTCCAGAAGATTTTTCAGAAGTAATTAGTGGTTTGACTGCAAAAGGTGGTACTGATGTTAATACTGGTTTATCTTTTGGATTTGAAGAAATTAGTCGATATGGCACTCCTTACAGTGTCAATCAAGTTTTTCTATTTTCCGATGGCAATCCTACTTCTGGAGAAACAAATTGGCGCAAAATTCGTCAAAATATCACCAAAAAGGCGAAAGATAATACTAAATTGTCACTATTTGCCTTTGGAACCGATGCTAATATTAGAGAACTCAATGCTTTGGCAGGGGTGACGGGCGGCGTTTATACTTTTGTGACACAGCCAGATGATGTGCATTTTGCACTCAATAAAGAACTCAAACGGCGTGATGAAGTCGCAGCCATCAATGTACAAATGCAAATTTTTATTAAACCAAACATAGATATAGTCCATATATTTGGCCATGATTTAGTTACTGATCAAGCCACTAGAGCCGCTATTTTGGACCAAGTAGAGGCGACAAAAACTCAGGCAAAACAAGAATATGGTGTCGAATCACAAGAAGATTTAGTTACGAAAGATAAAGGCATACGGATATTTGTTCCGAACTTGTCAGCAGGCGAAACTTATTGGGTAGTGCTTGAACTAGCCACTGGGCAGAATGTAGCTAATTTTGGCACAGCTACAGTTCAATATGTTGATACCTTTGCGAGACAGAATAAAAAACAGCAGTTCGCCTTGGATTTACAAGGAAAGATTCCAAGCGACTTAGTCGCGGAACATGGGACAGGTTTATGGACAAGCGAGGTGATTTTTTACGCGATTGATGATCTTTACGAAGGCGATATTAACACTTTTAAAAAGCGTATAGAAAATCATATCAAAGTGCTTGAAAATGTCGGATTAAAGCTACGCTCTTCTTATATTGCTGATGATAAAATTGTACTCGGCAAATTTCTGAGCTTAGCGGACAACTTAGGCAAAGTAAATTCTGGCTCCGACGAAGACGGCGCTCAACAAGTCACTATGCGGAGTTTAAATACTTTTGGTAGATTGAGGAATGGGTTTGTGCAGCCTTAAGATGCCCTTTAATCGAAAAAAAACCTAAAAATAGGTGAAATCACACAGTTAATAGATCTAATTTTAGACATTTAATTTATATCCATTTGATAAATAAAATAAAAATTATTTTAAATAGGTAGGAATAAATAATGCTTATTAAAGTGTTTTATTATTTAATTAAAGGATAAAAATTAGTTTATGAAGCATAAACCACTTGTTTTAAGTCTTATATTAGTTACTATGCCTATTTTCGCTGAAGAACCGACAACACTACCCAGTGTCACCGTTGAAGGCGAGTATTTAGAAGAACCGGGCGTTTCACAGAAAGACACAGGGGAGGTTTTAGGAACGCCTGTTGATGGGGGAGATTTTCTACGTGCTATTCCGGGTGTATCAGGTACACGTATGGGCGGACATGGTATTGATCCGATTATTCGTGGACAAGGCGAAACTAGATTGAATATTTTATTGGATGGCGCTTATGTTCATGGGGGTTGCCCTAATAGGATGGATCCCCCAACAGCTTATTCTCCCATAGAAACTTATGATACTGTCACTGTGATTAAGGGTTCTCAAACAGTTATTTATGGGGGTGGTGGTAGCGGTGGTACTGTGCTATTTGAACGGAAAACGCCACGTTTTGGCGAAAATCAGTTTTTTCGGGGTAAAATCGGCGGTGGCTATACCAGTAATTCTAAAACTAAAGACTTATTTGGTGATATCGCAGTTGGTAGTACACAAGGTTTTGCGCGTGGCATTGTTGAGTATAAGGATGCCGAGAACTATAAAGATGGTAGTGGTAATGAAACCCGTTCAGCCCTGAGTTCCAAGACTGGTAATCTGATTTTAGGTTATACCCCGGATGATAAAACCCGTGTTGAACTGAGTTTTGAGGCTAATCGTCTTGATGATGTTTTATATTCAGGAGCTGGTATGGATGGTCCTATGGCCGATAATGACACCATTCGTTTAAAATATGAAAACGAGTGGGGAACAAAGTTGGCACTTTATTATTCCAAAGTTGAACATCTGATGGATAATTATTCTCTGCGTCCTCTCAGCGCACCAATGAAAATGCGAGTGCCTTCTAATTCCAAAACTCAAGGAGGGCGTTTGAGTCACAATTGGCTGACGGATAATGATCAAGAATGGACATTGGGCATAGATTATCAACATAATAATCGAGATGCTAATCGTTTTATTGGTGCTCCCAGTGTCTCTACTCCAACCATTCTTCAATCAATTATGTGGCCAGATGTTGATTTAAAACAAGTTGGCTTATTTGCTGAACTAGCTATGCCTGTCCGTGCTGCCGATCTCCTAAAGTTGGGTTTACGCTATGATCGGGTAACAAGTGAGGCTGCAAAGGCTAAGCAAAAAGCAATGGGAGGCGTTTCTCCTAATACTTTATATACCCGTTATTATGGCAAAATTGCTGATGAGCACAGTGAAAATAATATCGGTGGTTTTATCCGTTATGAACATGCACTGAGCAATAATGATAATTTTGTTTTTGTCAGTCTGAGTCGGAGCGTGCGTACAGCCGATGCTACAGAACGTTTTCTTGCCGCTAATAATAACAAGGCTGCTGAACGTTGGGTTGGGAATCCTGATTTAGACCCTGAACAACATCACGAAATAGCACTAGGTTTATTTTGGAAAGCTGATCGCTGGGATATGAATACATCGGTGTTTTATAACGATGTTAATGATTATATTTTAAGGGATCGCGCCCATGCTCAAAGCGGCATATTACAAAATGATAATGCTAGCATCTATCGCAACGTGGATGCAGAATTATATGGTTTTGAATGGGCAACAAATATTAAATTGCATAAAAATTGGTTCAGCCGCCTAACTCTTGATTATGTCCATGCAACTAATACAACAGATGATCGTGCTATTGCCCAAACGCCGCCATTATCAGGTAGCCTAAATCTGGATTATAAACAAGCCACTTGGTTATTGGGTAGCAAATTAGGTTTTGCATCTAAACAAAATCGGGTAGATGATGATTTGAATACTGGTAGTGGATTAGATGCCCGACAAAGTCCAGGTTTTGGGGTATTAGACTTTTATGGACGTGTCAACATTAATAAGCAAACTATGATTAAGCTTGGTGTCAATAATGTTTTTGATAATACTTACGCTTATCATGTCAATCGTGCTAATGTTGATCCTTTTAATCCTGAGCCAGTGCAAGTGAATGAGCCGGGCAGACTATTTTGGTTGAATGTCACAATGAAATTTTAATGAACTGTGATTTATGTGATTAAACCTGACAGGTTTTGAAAACCTGTCAGGTTTTTTTTTGAACTGTTAAACCTGACAGGTTTTGAAAACCTGTCAGGTTTTTTTTTGTCTGAGATAAAATAGATTATTTATCAGTTATTAATTATAATGATTTATTTTGTTGTCATATCAGGGAGAAAAATACTCATGTCTGATTACCTCATAGCCCCATCTATTTTATCTGCTGACTTTGCTCGTTTAGGGGAAGAAGTCACCAATGTGTTAGCGTCAGGGGCGGATATTGTTCACTTTGATGTGATGGATAATCATTATGTGCCCAATTTAACGATAGGTCCTTTGGTTTGTGAGGCTTTGCGTAAGCATGGTGTAACAGCACCGATTGATGTCCATTTGATGGTTAAACCGGTGGATAGGATTATCCCAGATTTTGCCAAGGCGGGCGCTAGTTATATTACTTTTCATCCTGAAGCCTCAGAGCATATTGATCGTTCTTTACAATTAGTACGTGAGAGTGGTTGTAAATCGGGTTTAGTTTTTAATCCAGCGACGCCGCTAGATTGTTTAAAATATGTGATGGATAAGGTAGATATGATATTGTTAATGTCTGTCAACCCGGGTTTTGGTGGCCAATCTTTCATTCCTTCGACTTTAGATAAGTTACGCGAGGTTCGTAAATTGATTGATGCAAGTGGACGCGATATTCGCCTAGAAGTTGATGGTGGTGTCAAAATTGACAACATCGGTGAAATTGCAAAAGCTGGTGCTGATACTTTTGTCGCAGGATCAGCCATTTTTAATACGTCCGATTATAAAGTAACGATTGATGCGATGCGAGCTGAATTAGCAAAGGGGTAATAATGACGACTTTGCAAGCACCCGAATTAGTGCTGATTGATTTAGATGGCACTTTAATAGATACAGTGCCTGATCTCGCTTATGCAATTGATGGTATGATGTCACAATTAGATATGCCACAACGGGGCGAGGAAAAAGTACGGCGTTGGGTTGGTAATGGCATAGAACGCCTTGTCAAACGAGCATTGCTTGATGCTGATGAGGGGGAACCAGAGTCAGCATTATTTCAATCTGGACTACACTTATTTCAAGTATTATATGCCTCTATTAATGGTCGTCATAGTACACTTTATCCAGGGGTGCTAGAAGGCTTGAAGTGGTTAAAATCGCAAGATACTGTGTTGGCTAAGTCGGATCGTAGCCA
>JAUXCJ010000316.1 GCA_030618965.1 Thiomargarita sp. | reverse complement strand
GCTTCTGCCGCTGCTTTACGCACATTAATATCTGTATCTTCTAATAATCTCACAAATTGTGCAATAATCACATCTATTCTGACTTCAGGCATGTTTTCATCAATCCGTTGACGCTGTTCTAAATTTTTTGGAATAAGGGCAGTCAAATATTGAATTGTTTCTGTACGCACACTGCTGTCTTCATCTGTCAAAGCAATAAATAGGGTAGGTAGAATACTACTCCTAGCCGTTGGCATTTCTGGAACTTGAGATTTTTCCAAAGCTATCAAGGAATTTATAGCTGCCAATCTAACTGTTTGCGCTTTATCTTTTATGCTCCAACTTAAAATCCCGATGGCTTCAATATTTCCTAAAATCCCCAAAGCAGTAGCTATTTCGCTACGTAAAATCGCATCTGCTTCTTTATTAGAAAGTATTTGTAATAGCTTTTGTAATATTGTGTTATCACCTAAACTGGCGAGTAACATGGCACTTGCGGCAACTATCTTATTATCAGTATCACGTAGACATATTTTCACTTGATTCAAGATATTATCTGGGATTTTATCCACCTTACGCAAAGCATTTAACACAGCCGCACGTACAGTAGCATTTGAATCAGTCAACAAAGAGGTGATTTTCTGTTGCATCTCCTCAGACAGTTCTATTGAAAAACTCGTTGTAACCTCAATAACTGCGCGTCGCATCTCAGGCTGATGGTCATTTAAAAAGCGCAACATAAGCTCCAAATATTGAGAAGCCCCCATTTTTCCAAGTGCCCGAATCGCAGTAACACGCACCTCTGTGACTTTATCGGTCAGAGTTCTGACTAAAGCCTTGCGAGCCTCAGCAGTTTCAGAAAATCCCAAAGCCATCGCAGCACTACGACGTTCTTTCGCAGTTCCACCAGTGAGTCGCTGAATCAAAACGGTCTCGCCATCACCGCCAATCAAAGCTAAAGCCTTCAACACCTCGCTTTCAATTTCTTGATTTTCCTCATCTTCTAACAAATTCACTAACACAGGCACTGCTGAAGCAACACGCATACGCCCCAAAGCATCTATTGCTTTAAGTTGCATACCCCACCAATCATCCCAATCGCCGTCATAATCCCAATCAATAGGAGGGTTTTCAGCAATCTCCAGCAAAGAGGGAATAACTTCCTCAGCACCGAGATTGCTCAAAGCATCCACAAGGACCATTTTGAGTTCATCATTAGAATCAAGAGCAAAAGCGTCTAAAAGTGGCGAAATCGCCTCATGGCTTCCAATGCGCCCCAAGGCCCTAATTGCATAACAACGCTCAACTTCATCACCAATAGCAGTCAACTGACATAAAGTTTCAATGACTTGTTTTTTGTTCGACATTAATGCTCATATCCAATCTGTTGAAAACAAAATTATTCTTCTTGTAGCCGTCTAAATTGTCTTCTTTGCTGTTGACGTTGAACCTGAAATGCCTTGAACTCTTCAGGGCTGACTTGTCCATCTTTATTTGTATCAAAGTCAGCAAACGAAGGAGCATTACCAAGGTTTCTCATTCGATAACCTTGTTTGGCTCGTTCAGCTATCCTTTTGTTTCGTGCCTCATAGAATTCTTTTTCGACAATCTTTCCATCTCCATTTAAATCACAATCTGAGAATTTTGGCATATGTCTTCCCATTCCACGACGACCCATTCGCATAGCGCGACGTTTTTGCATTTGGGCTTGCTGTCCAGAAGTAAGTTCTTCAACAGTCAGTTGTCCATCATTATTAGTATCGAACTGAGAAAATGTAGGAGCGTTAGCAGCACCACGCATTGGCCTACCTTCAGCAGCACGTTTTGCCATACGTTCTGCTCGTACTGCGTCAAATTCCTGTTTACTGATTAGATTGTTACCGTCCTTATCAAAAGCAGCAAAGGGAATCGGACCGCGTGTTGGGATTTCATTGGAAAATGCTGTTATTGGCGCAATACTGGCTGAAAAGGCAAGTGCTAAGCCTAGTGGAATGATTTTTTGAGCGAGTTTCATAATAAATCTCCTTTATGATAGTATAAAATAATTTTAACATTCATCTCTAATAACGGCGGGAGGCTTCAGCGTCCCTTTTGATTAAATCCTAAAACCCAAAACTGTTACATCATCCTGTCTATCATTATCACATTTATATTCAGTATTTGAAATAATAATAATATTATCACTATAAATCAAGAGTTTATATTAAGTTGGCGCATATTGGTGCCACCCTACCGTGACTTAGGTAATATTGTCGCAATGGGGGTCACAATTGCATTTATTCTCTCTATTAGTTTATTACCAGCACTGATGGCAATCTTACCACTGCGTACTAAGGTACAAAGCACTAACACAGTTCATGCCATGGATCGTCTTGGTGAATTTGTGGTTGCTAGGCAAAAAACACTGATGTGGGGTATGATTAGTATTATTGTCCTACTTGTAGCTTTTTTGCCACGTAACGAGTTAAATGATGACATTGTAAAAGACCTTGATGAAAGTCTTGACTTTCGCCGTGCTACTGATTTTGTCGCACAAAATTTAACGGGCTTATATGACATACATTATTCACTCAATGCAGGCAAATTAGAAAGTATCAGTGATCCTAAGTTTCTACACCAAGTCGAAAAATTTGTTCAATGGTTACGCAAACAACCAGAAATAAAGCATGTCAATACCATTACCGATATTTTGAAGCGTCTTAACAAAAACATGCATAGCGATGATCCCGCTTATTACAGTCTGCCAGAGCAACATAATTTAGCCGCGCAGTATTTATTATTCTATGAAATGTCATTACCTTATGGTTTGGATATTAATAATCAAATCAATATCGACAAATCCGCCACTCGTGTCACTATCACCACCAAAGTTTTGTCTTCCAATGAAATACTCGCGTTAGAAGAACGTATCCAACAATGGCTCAAAAAAAATGCACTAGCTTCCATGCAAGTTCCGGGGACAAGTACCAGTATTATGTTTGCTAACATTAGTTATCGGAATATTCGGAGCCTGTTGTTTGGTGCGACACTTGCGCTAGTGTTAATATCTTTTATTATGATTATAGCGTTGCGCTCCGTCAAATTTGGCTTGATAAGCCTGATTCCTAACCTTGTACCTGCAGCAATGGCTTTTGGCTTATGGGGTATGATGGTGGGGGAAATAGGTTTAGGACTATCAGTCGTCACCGGGCTAACTATAGGAATCGTGGTTGATGACAGCATCCATTTTTTAAGCAAATACCTGCGTGCTCGCCGTGAAAAAGGACTTACACCACCTTTAGCAGTACGCTACACCTTTCGTAGTGTGGGTTTAGCATTATGCTTCACCTCAGTTATCCTGATTGCTGGTTTTTTACTTATGTTATT
>JAUXCJ010000053.1 GCA_030618965.1 Thiomargarita sp. | reverse complement strand
CTGTTAAAAATTAATAGGATGATTCATGGCAAGATTGGCTAGAGTTTCGCCAGTAGATATTCCTCAACATATTATTCAAAGAGGAAACAATCGTCAAGTATGTTTCGGAAATGAAATAGATATGAAGGCTTATCTACATTGGCTAAAGTTATTTTCAACTAAGTATCAAGTAGATATTCATGCTTGGGTATTAATGACTAATCATGTACATTTACTTTGTACACCCCAAGAAGAAAGTGCAATAAGTCGAATGATGCAATCTGTCGGACGTATGTATGTTCGATACT
The DNA here is from genome assembly GCA_030618965.1 of Thiomargarita sp. GTDB lineage: Bacteria > Pseudomonadota > Gammaproteobacteria > Beggiatoales > Beggiatoaceae > JAUXCJ01. The sequence continues at coordinate 6,742 of JAUXCJ010000053.1, read as the reverse complement.
ATAATCGTAACTATCGACGTAGTGGAACACTTTGGGAAGGTAGTTTTAAGTCTAGCTTGGTACAAAATGAACTCTACATGCTTGAACTTTATCGTTATATTGACACAACCCAGTTAGGGCTGGTATGGTTGAAGGTGCCTATAGTTGGTCTAGTTATTCTATTAATGCTTTGGGTGTCAAAAGTGATTTACAAACACCTCATCCTGAATATTTGGCTTTAGGTAAAACCAAAGCTGAAAGATTGAATAACTATCGTGAATTATTTAAAGCACATATAGAAACTGAATTATTATCAGAGATAAGGGAAAATATCAACAAAGGACTTGCTCTTGGTAATGAACAATTTACCACACAGATAGAAAATTTAACCAAGAGACGAGTAACGGCAAGGAAAGCCGGACGACCAAAGAAGGACAATCAAATAATAGATAACGTCCAGAATAATCAATTAATTTTACTCTGACCCTATTCCGGCAAGCATTTCGTTATGTCATGAAAGCACATCCTTTTAAAATTGATGCTGCAGTGATTTTACCCGATTATCTTCATTGTATTTTATCTCTACCTATTAACGATGATAATTACTCCCGGCTAAGCGACAAATTAAATCAGCCTTTTCCCGTCAATTACCAGTTCAAGAGGCTCGTTCATTAAGTCGGCAAAAAAAAAGAAAGGGGGATTTGGCAACGGCGTTTTTGGGAGTCTGTTATTCGTGATGAGACTGATTTTAGTCTCCATGTTGATTATATTCATTATAATCCGGTGAAACACGGTTATGTGATCAAAACCTTTCATGCTCTCGTAGCTCCACACCACTGCGTACCCACCGCCACCAATGTTTTTTATAATTAGCGATTTCCTCGGCATCTGCACCTTTGGCTACGAGTTCGCGCAACCGCTGATGGTGATTGTACCAAGTTTTCTCGGCGATCATTAAACCAGTCGGCGCATTTTGGTCAAATTGGTAGCCCAGAAAATCACCTGGCGTAACTTACCGCGAGTCGGCCACAACACCACCCAATCATCCATAGAACGCGCAGAAAACCGGTTCAATAGCCAAACCTCCGAGGTTTTGGAAACCTCGGAGGTTTTTCGTCGCCGCCCACAAAAGCGGCGCTTGAATTTGCGCTTTCAAAGACCTCATTGGAAACCTCAGAGGTCTGGTAAATGGCAAAGACCTCATTGGAAACCTCAGAGGTCTGGTAAATGGCAAAGACCTCTGAGGTTTTCAATGAGGTCTGGGCCAAAACCAACACAATCGCCATCGCCTTTAAAACCCACCGTTCCCCGTAACCCGGCGCACCGGCTCAAACAAATAATCCCCAGCCAAAAGCAAAGCTTGAATTTCGGCTTGAACCTGTGCCCGATGAAAACGACACACATCAATAACTACAAGGATTATATTTAAAAAAGGATAAATCAAAACCTTTGCTATCAAATGGATTTTGATTATATACGGGAAAAAAATCTAAGAATATAATAAAACAAAAGGCAGCGTGTTATTGAGCTGTAATTAAAAATGATAATTGAGGCAATTATGGCAAAAGAAAAATCAGGGTAAAAATGTGATTCCAATAGTGATAATTTTTTTTATCCTTGTAGGGTGCGTCCTACGCACCAATGATGCCCCAAAAGGTGCGTAGGACGCACCCTACGCTCATCACCTTGTCCAACGCCAAACCGAACCAAGTGCAAGTGTTGGCTTATACCCAAGGGAAAGTCGAATCTATTTTTTCAGATTGATGTTGATTTTAATCCTTGTTGGTTTAAAATAGTAAAAAATTGTGCTAAATAAATACTCAAATAATGTCTAAAATAAACCAAGTATTATTGGATTGGAAAACCGGAGATGTTCATGGTATTAAGTGGCTAAAGGAACGGGGGTTGAGTCGAAGGCATTCTTACCATTATTTGCAAGAGGGCGTTTTTTATAAATTGGGCCCGGCTGTATTTAGTAAGTTCGGTGATGAAGTTGATTGGCGAGGCATCATAAGATTTTTCCAAGAAGAAGAACGCTTACCCATACATGTCTCAACAAAAACTGCCCTAGAACTTCATGGCCATGGTCATTACCTACCACTCGGGAAAAAAGAAAGAGTTGAGGTAACGAGTTTTGAAAAAATTAATTTTCCCAAATGGGCTCAAGCTTTGGACTATCCTTATACCTTTGTTTTTAGGAAGTCAAGCTTATTCAGTCATGAATACTTTTTGAGTGAATACAATGAAAATAGATTTAAAATTTTTATCTCATCTCGTGAACTTGCTATCCTTGAGTTAATAGACACAATAGACATCATTTATTCTTTGGAAACAGCAGAAAATTATCTGAATGATTTAACAACACTCAGACCAGATGTTGTCCAAAAATTACTGGAAAAATGTCGCTCTATAAAAGCTAAACGAGTTTTTTTATACCTTGCGGATAAGCTTGAATTGCCTTTCTTTAACAAGTTAGACTTAAATAAAATCTCGCTTGGCACTGGTAAAAGGCAGATTGTAAAGGGCGGTGAACTTAACCAGAAATATCAAATAACTGTAGATAGAGAGCACGGGGAGAACCCATTTTGAAGAATAAAAGATATAGAGAACAATTAAATTTACTGATAGAAATTTTACCGTATGCTTTAAAAGATGAACGCATGGCTTTAAAAGGCGGAACATCAATTAACTTATTTCATCGCAATTTCCCCCGTTTATCCATTGATATTGATCTCTGCTATCTTCCGCTTGAGGATAGAAAAACCAGTTTTAACAATATTCATAAAATCCTAAGTAAAATTAAATCAGAAGTTGAAAATGACCTCGGTTTTCTGGTGAAACCTAATAATCCTTTGGATGGTAAAACTGAAACCAAGATTTTTGTAACAAAAGGTAAAACAAGAATAAAAATTGAGCCAAATTACACGGTAAGAGGAACTTTGTTTTCAAGTGAAGTTTTAAAATTATCTCCAAATGCACAACAAGAATTAGAAAAATATTTAGAAGTTAGATGTTTAGGAATCGCAGATGCCTACGGTGGAAAAATCTGTGCGGCACTTGATCGTCAGCACCCCAGAGATTTATTTGATGTGAAATATCTTTTGGATAATGGAGGTATCACTGAAGAAATAAAAGATTCAGTCCTTTTTTATTTAATCTCACATAATCGCCCAATTAATGAACTTTTATCTCCAAACTTTAAAGATATTAGTGAACTTTACCATAATGAGTTCGCTGACATGGTTTTTGAGAATGTGGAGTTAGACGAACTAATAAGCGTCAGAGAACAATTGATTAAGGAAATCCGCTTATCATTAACCGCGAAAGATAAAAAATTCTTGCTTAGCTTCATCTCTAACAATCCTGATTGGTCTCTAGTTAGAGATGACAAAATAAAAAATTATCCTTCCGTCAAATGGAAAATGCTTAACCAGAACAAAATGGCAAAAACGAAACGCGAAAAATATATTGAAGCTATAAAAAAATGCTTTTTAGATTAGCAAGCGTAGCCTGGGTAGATTAGAGATGTAGGGTGGGTAGAGCGACAGCGAAACCCACCATTAAGTTAATTTTCCATAAAATAAAAGGTAGTCCTAAAATGTGGGTGATATAGAAATTAATTGGTTGCTGTAGGGTGCGTCCTACGCACCAGTTCCATTCGGTGCGTGGGACGCTACATCTTAACAGTACTTTCGCTTATTTGCGTTTGGGCTATTGAATTAAATTTAATTATTATTCAATAACATATTGCATTTCTTATCATATTTAAATAGTTATCTTACTATTTAATCCATTCAATAGTTTAAGCTGGGTGAGTTTTGTCCCCTCAGAAAACCTGAGCCTAAGCCTGAGAGTGGCAAAAATAATCAATAACTTATAATTAAATTTGAGCCGAAAAAATGAGCGAAAGTACCGTATTTAAGGGATTAATGACAAAATGGAGAGAGAGTATTTGGAATGAATGGTGGGTAGAGCGATAGCGCAACGAAGTAACGGAACGTTCAACCCACCCTACGCTTGCTTGTAGTTAAATTGGTAAATAGAGGGATTTTTTGATGAAACTTATGAAAACGACAGAAAGTTTGTCAACGGCTAATTCGGTGCGAGTGACGCTAGATATACCAGTGCCAGATAATATACATTTTCCTCTCTCCTCGCGTGAGGTGCAAACGGCTTTTGGCAATTTATTGTTTGAAAATCCGCATATTATGGGAATGTTTTTTGACAACTTGACAAAGTGCAGTAAAGAGGTTGATTCACCAGGCACACCGATAAGCAAGACGCAAAAAGAGAAGGTTTTAGCATCTCTTAGTAATTTAGCTGATGATGATTCAGAAAGCACACCCAGAAATATTGAACAAACCCTTGAATTATTAGAAAATAATCAACTAAGTAGGGTAAAGATTAATTCGACTCAATTACTGCGTGAAATTCGTGAGAATGGATAATAACAATAAATTATATGTGGTGGATACATCTGTAACGGCTAAACTTTTTCTTGCTGAAGAGCAAAATGAAGAGGCGAAGCAGATTTATCGACAAGCGGCTCGTCAAGAGATTATGCTTTTGGCCCCTGAGTTGACTTGCTATGAATTAATCAGTGTGCTTACTCAAACGGATATACCTTTGTCAGAAGTCAAGGCGCATTTACTTTTGTTTGAAAAATTGGTGAAAGATGAAGTTGTGACAATTGTTCCTTATTCTTTTAAAATACTGAATAAAGCTTCTGAAATTGCCAGTCTTGATACTGGAGGGCAAGGGTATATTTCTTCTTTTGATGCAACGTTTCACGCGCTGGCTTTATTAATGGATGCGGTATTTATTACAGCTGATGAGAAGCATTACAAGAAAACTAAGGATTTGGTTGGTTCAGTTGTGCTGCTAGAAAATTTTTATTCAAATGCCCCTTGAATATTCTAATCACCGTGTTGCAGTCTTATTGCTCTTTTGGTTTGTTTGCATAGCAAGCGTAGGGTGGAGCTCAATGTCATTAAGTTAAAAGATTTTGTAGATTTTGTAGGGTGGGTAGAGCGACAGCGCAACGAAGTAACGGAACGTTCAACCCACCATCCGGTTAATTTTCCATTAATTTAAAAAATAACCATGTCAAATTATCGTCGTTATCGTGTAGAAGGTCCATGCTATTTCTTCACTGTGACACTTTTAGATCGGAAATCATCCTTGTTGACAGAGAATATTGATAACTTGCGACAAGCATTTCGTCAAGTTATGAAAGACCATCCGTTTAAAATTGATGCCGCAGTCATTTTACCAGAGCATCTGCATTGCATTTTATCTCTACCATTAAACGATGATAATTATTCCATGCGTTGGCGACAAATAAAATCCGCCTTTTCCCGTCAATTACCGGCACAAGAGACTCGTTCTTTAAGTCGAATAAAAAAAGGAGAAAAGGGAATTTGGCAGCGGCGTTTTTGGGAGCATGTTATTCGAGATGAAACGGATTATTGTCAACATGTTGATTATATTCATTACAATCCGGTGAAACACGGTTATGTCAAACGAGCCGTTGATTGGGAATATTCATCTTTTCATCGTGCTGTGAAATGGGGGATTTATTCAGAAAATTGGGGCGGTGACGGGATTAATGACAAAATGGAGAGAGAGTATTTGGAATGAATGGGAATGGTGGGTTTCGCTATCGCTCTACCCACCCTACGCTTGCTGTATGGATCTTTCAACACTGTTATAGGCAATGAAGAGAGTCTATAACAACCACAATAGACCAAATTAAAAGGATTAAGGTATGTATGCGCGAGTAGAGAAGCCAAAAGAGAATAAAAGTAGAGCGGTTACAAATTCTGTTGGCCTGAAAAAAAATAATGTGAAGCAAGGTTTTGGGTTTGTAGATAATCGAAAAACGACCTCCACATCTCAGTGGGGGGTAAAGAGTGCCGTTCCGATAAGCGCTTCCTATAGTTCTTTGTCTAATATACCGCTTCAGTTACAACCCACAGAAAGTAAAGACGTTATTCAAGCGTACAAATTATCTACGCCAAAAGCGATCCGTGATAAGTTAACTAAATTGGAGGTTTATACTGAGACAGAGAATGATTCTCTTTCGAAAGAATTTCCTAGCTGGTTTGGTGCCAACAAGGAAGGCCGATTGAGAGATTATGATTTTGAAGATGACCAAGCTTTTCTTGGTATGATTCAAGAGATGGTTACTACCGTGGATGATTTTACCGATCAGCAGGGCTTTGCACTTCGGGATCAAATTAACCAAAGTCTCACTTCCAAAATATTCATTGGTTATAATGCTGGTAATGCAGCCTATGCTGATGCTATGGAACGGGATGGACTTAAAACTAAAGCAGTTGCTTCAGGCCTGAAAGCAGATATGCAACTAAGTCATGGCCATTATATTAGTCCAAGTCGTAGCGAACTAGATTCTTATATTGCCGAACGTACATTTGCAGGAAAAGATGCTGTGGTATACAAGGTGTATATTGATTTAAGAAATGTAGTGAACTATCCAATTATGATGAAAGGTGCCTCAATTAAGGAATGGTGGAGCAATTACGATACTTCTTTTGATGATGATTACGATATAGTTGTGGCAGCTCTATCAGGACATACAAATATCATCCAATATAAAATAAACCCCAAAAGCTATCACCTTGTGACATTTGAAGTAGTGGAGCGTCATGCAAAAAAACCCAATAAATAACTATTGAACCTTAACGGGAGGTCTTGAACTTAAGATCTGATTGGCGTGAAGCGGAATGAGAGTATAATTTGG
>JAUXCJ010000059.1 GCA_030618965.1 Thiomargarita sp. | reverse complement strand
TCCACGTAGTATAGGCATCGCATAAGAAATGATAGTCAACACAACCATCACGTAAGCTCCATAGAAAGCTAAGTGACCATGAGCTGCTGTGATTTGAGTGCCGTGAGTATAATAATTAATTGGCGCGAGCGTGTGTAAAAATCCCCACACACCTGCACCTAAAAATGCTGTAACTGCGGTTCCTAATGCCCACAAAACTGCGGCTTTGTTCGGATGCTCACGGCGACGACGGTTGACCACCGTAAAGGCAAATATTGTCATTATAAAGAAGGGAATCGGCTCCATAGCGGAGAAAATAGAACCCCACCATTGCCAGTATTCTGGTGTACCAATCCAATAATAATGGTGTCCTGTACCGATAATGCCCGTAATCAGCGCCATGGCAATAATCACATACAGCCATTTTTCAATGATTTCACGATCGACACCCGTTATTTTAATCAGGACAAAGGCCAAAATACTAGCTAAAATTAGTTCCCACACGCCTTCTACCCAAAGATGAATTACCCACCACCAGTAATATTTATCTAGGACTAAATTTGAGGGATTGTAAAAGGAAAATAGGAAAAATACTGCTAAACCGACAAGCCCGGTCAATAATACGAGATTTATTACAGTTTTACGACCTTGGAGTATAGTCATACCGATGTTGTATATAAATCCTAAGATTACAATGACAATACCAATTTTAGTAATTGTCGGTTGCTCTAGGAATTCACGTCCCATTGTCGGTAATATATCATTGCCTGTCATTGCAGCCAATTGTGCATAAGGTACCAAAAGATACCCAAGAATAGTCAAAACCCCAGCTGCTAGAAAAACCCAAAATAATATCATGGCTAATAGCGGACTGTGCAATTCCTTTTCAGATTCCTCTGGAACGAGGAAATAGGAAGCCCCCATAAAACCAAATAGTAACCAGATGATGAGCAAGTTGGTATGTACCATCCGAGCAACATTGAATGGAATCAGAGGAAATAGGAAATCTCCAATGATGTATTGTAAGCCCATGATAAGGCCAAATAAAATTTGCCCTACAAACAGCCCTATAGCTGCTATAAAATAGGGTTTAGCAACTGATTGTGACGAATATTGCATCTATTTTTTTCTCCTTAACCTTGGATATTAGGTGGCCAATTTGAGGTATTAATTTCTGAAGTCCACTTCAAAAATTCAGCGATAGCTTCTAATTCTTCCTCAGTGAGGTTAAATTGAGGCATACTGCGTCGCCCTGGGATACCATTTACAGGACGACTTTTGATAAAACCTTTAATAGCCTCTTTGCTATTACCAAAACGCTTATAAACATTGCCCAGTTCTGGGGCATAATAAGCACCTTCCCCGAGTATGGTATGGCAACCAATACAGTTATTATCTTCCCATACCTTTTTACCTAGTACTACTTCAGGGGTAATATTTTCCCGATGATCACGCTCTGGTAAAGCACTGCTGGTATCAAAGGTTAAGGCAAGGAACAGTAAGAAGAAAAATACTGACCCCCCATAATAGATGTTTCGTGCCATGGATTTTGTGAACACTTCACTCATCGGCAGTTCTCCTAAAGCCAAAAATATATAGTTTAAAGGTATAAAAAGTAGAAAATCCTTGATGTATGTCAAGTGGGTTTTCACACTATTTAAAACTGTGTTATAGTGCGGAGCCTTTTGAGAAAATCAATTAATTTAATAGTTATGATAATAAAAACGCCTATTACAGTATTTTTATTCCTTATGATGATAATGTCAGCAGGTAATGCTACAGATAACGTCGTCAAACTCTATACCCAACATTGTGCTAGTTGTCACAGTGCTGATCGCTTAGGTGGAACTGGGCCAGCTTTGTTGCCAGGAAATTTGAGCCGCTTGCGGCGTACTAAGGCAAATATCGTCATTAAACAGGGACAGCCCGCCACCCAAATGCCTGCTTTTGCAGACAAACTCTCCGATCCACAAGTTCAAGCACTAGTAAAATATATCTATACGCCCCTGCCAGAAATTCCTAGTATGGGAATAGCGGAAATTAAGGCCACCCATGTCATTCATTATACCGACGCTCAGTTACCAAATAAGCCTGTGTATGATGCTGATCCTTTGAATTTGTTTACGGTGGTAGAGAAAGGCGATCATCATGTAACGGTATTGGATGGAGATAAATTAGAACCGATTTATCGTTTTGCCAGCCGTTTTGCGCTGCACGGTGGTTTGAAGTATTCTTCAAATGGGCGTTTTGTTTACCTAGCTTCCCGCGATGGTTGGATTAGTAAGTTTGATATGTACAATCTGAAAATGGTGGCGGAGATTCGCGCTGGTATTAACACTCGTAATCTTGCCGTTTCAGGGGATGACCGTTATGTGATGGTGGCTAATTATTTGCCTCATACCTTAGTGGTGTTAGATGCTCGTGATTTGTCGCCAATTAAAGTCATAGATGTGGGTGACGGAACTGGTAAAACTTCGCGGGTAAGTGCCGTCTATACTGCACCACCTCGTCACAGTTTTATTGCGGCCTTAAAAGACATAAAAGAAGTATGGGAAATTCCTTATAGCAATAAAGCCCAAGCATTGCCTGTCTATCAAGGACCAATGCATGACTATCGTCAAGACTCAGGGGAAGAACACTTCATTAATAAACAAGAATTTCCCATTCGCCGCATTAAACTGGATAATTTTTTAGATGATTTTTTCTTTGATCAAGATTATCTGCATCTTATTGGTGCAGCACGGGATGGCGCAAAAGGGCAGGTGGTTAATCTCATTGTTGGGCGTAAGATTGCCGAGTTAGATTTGCCGGGTATGCCACATCTTGGTTCTGGTATTATTTGGGATTATCAAGGTAAGTCAGTGTTAGCAACGCCAAATCTTAAAGAAAGCGTGGTTAGTGTTATAGATATGGGGACTTGGAAAACTATTAAGCGTATTGAAACCTTGGGACCGGGCTTTTTTATGCGTAGCCACGAAAATACTCGTTATGCTTGGGTAGATGTATTTTTTGGCCCGAACAAAGATGCGGTGCATGTAATTGATAAGTCCACCCTAGAAATTGTTAAAACGCTACACCCAGCGGCGGGTAAAACCGCTGCTCATATAGAATTTGATCGTTATGGGCGGTATGCTTTACTTAGTATCTGGGATATGGAAGGGGCATTGATAGTATATGATGCGGCTACTTTGAAAGAAGTGAAGCGATTACCAATGCGTAAACCTTCTGGCAAGTATAATGTTTATAACAAAATCCACCGATCTAGTGGAACTAGTCATTAATTGAGATCAATTGGAGTGCAAGGTTGCCTTGCACTCCGAATCACAAAAATCACTGTTCAAATTATTTATTTTTCTACCATACCACATTCATAAGGTGTTCCGTCATCTTCGGGTGGATTTTGAATAGAACCTTCTGGTAGGGGCAATTGATTGACTTTGAGAATGCCAGTCCACGCACTAAGTAACAGTTTAGCCATTTCTTGGTATAAGATTAAAGTGCTTGTCTCTGTGAGCCGTTCACAAAAAGTGGGTAGCCATTCTCCAAGGTGATCAAAACTAAATGAACCCAAGGCATCGTGCGTGGTTCGTGGTGCATCTTCTTGATCTGGTGCTTGTACGAGCTTGACTAATAACATGGCCATAAATTCAAGCTCTGCGGTTAAATGATCTACTTTTTCGCTGGCATCTTCAGATAATTTAAAACCAAAAGCATTATAAAATCCAGCAATATCAGCTAAGATAGCACCTTTATCGCGCCGTATAAAACCAGATTCATTAATAGGACAAGCGACATTGCCTTCAAATAAACGGTTATATTCTGCTATCCAAGTATCTAAATTGAGATTTTGCGCTTGTTCGCGGATTTGTTGATAGGTTTCGGCAAGATTATCTGGTTCTGGAAGGTTTGAACTTTGTAATAATTTTTCAATATCAGGTATTTCAATCTCCAACATTTGCCGTATTTGTGCTGATGGCGGGGCAAACATTTGTGCTATCAGAAAAAGTAAATCGGCTTGTGCGAGCACTGCTAAATGATCCATTTCTTCTTTTGACCATTCTGCTTGCTCCGAAAGTGGGATTGGTAAAGCTCCATCCTTGAACCAGTTTATTGGTTGAGGAGATATATTATTTGCGGGAATTTGAGTCATTGTTTGGAGGATTAAATTTTAAAAAAAACTGGAGTGCAAGGTTACCTTGCACTCCAATTGTAGTTTTCTTACTTTAAATTACTTCAAAGATGACAGCCATTCAGCAATAGCAGCCATCTCAGCATCACTCACTTCTGCCATTATTCCCTTCATCACCGCAGTCTGCCCATTGTTACGCGCACCGCTTTTGATGTCTTTCATCTGAGCAATGGCATAGTCCTTGTTTTGTCCAGCGAGCTTAGGATAGATTGGCATAAGCGGTGTTTTAGCATCCATCCCATGACAGGCTAAACAGCCTTTGGTTTGGTATAGTGCCGCACCATCCGGTGCTGCCATTGTTGCGCCGCTACTCAGGCTCATCACGAGATAAATACCAGCGATAGTTGTCATTAATTTGGATTTAGTCATGTTTAATTTCCTGTTTTATTTAAGTATTTATGGCATTTGGTAAGCTGTCCATAACGACCAATGTTTACGGCCACCAACATTACCTTCTCCGCCCTGCCAAACCGCAAAAGCAATTTGTCCCTTTTCACCTTGAGCAAATTGATAGTCATTTGGATCATTGGTGGTGAGCGGACGAGTGAATATAACATTCCAACTACCGTTTTTCCAGACCCCTTTGGCAGTAGTAGCAGATTCTGGTTGGTGAGTGAGAGTTCCCCAGCCTTCTGCTATTAGCTCCTGTGCGGGTTCGCTACGCGAAAATGTCGCCATTGGATTCCCTGCCTGTTTCGCAATAAACCATTGATGTGAAACTGGGTTTGTAAAAGACTCAGGTACACGATAGGGACCTTCCCCATCTGCAAACCAATAGTGGCTGTTCAGGTAGTTCGGATGGACATTTTGCACATCTTGAAACCCCTCGTCAACATCTTTTTGCCAAAGTCCTCGCCAATAGATGATTTGCACCTTGCCACCACCACGATGTCCCATCATGGGCGCGGCAAATTTTGTCAATGGCAATTCAATAGCTACTGCATCGGAAAAACGACCGACATCAACGTTAAAATCTGGCGCAGAGTCTTGCCAAGATACACGCCATGTAATTGATTTTCCATCAGTCAGTGCTTGAGCAGTGATTTTATTGACGGAAGCTTTGACTAACTTCGGCGTAGTCATTTGTTGCGGTGCAACAGCCACATCGGTAGTTGGGGCTTGTTGCCATATAGCTGCTAGAGGGCTTGTTGGTAAAGGCCCATCCACCTTTTTTACAGTGATATCTGCTGCTTGCGTGACTGTTCCAACAATTGAGAGAACAAAAAGGAGTGCAAACGCTTTGCTTTGATTTATTTTCATTTGTTTTGTCTCCAAGCAGACCTGACAGGTTTTTAAAACCTGTCAGGTCTTTTACTTTTATTGCATTATTAGGTGGTATTATGCCGATACACACCATACTTTTCATCATAGTTATCATGCACATAATGCGGTTCGGTGAATGGAACACGGGCAACTTCTTTCCCGTCAATATCCCAACCAATTGCTTCTTCACCTTCCACTTTGAACTTTTCGATAATCCTGTCACTGGCACCAAATAGCAGCAGCGCACCCAAGAGTTGCTTGTCATCCTTCACCTTATGGTATAAGGCTTTGGCTTCTTCTAAGCCTGGACCGAACATTTGCTTAAGGAAAGTGTTGGGGACATGAATTGGCGGAATGTAGTAAACATTCGGACTGGTGCCAAATTGCGGATACAATGGCAAAGCCAGTTTGCGGATTTTGATAATGTAATCCAGCGGATTATCTTCACGCGGTGCGGTTTGTGTGCTTAAAAAGCCGTGCATACGAATTTTACCAATACAAGCCTCGACACATAAAGCAACATCACCTTGTTCAACTCGCGGATAGCAGCCAATACATTTTTCGCTAGTACGGCTAACTAAGTTGTAAAAAGCTTTTTTATAAGGACAAGCTTTGACACACTCTTGATAACCACGGCAGCGCTCTTGATCGATCAGCACAATGCCGTCTTCATCCCGTTTATAAACGGCTTGACGAGGACAAGCGGCAACACAGGCTGGAAGAGTACAATGATTGCAAATACGAGCTAAATAAAACATCCACTTAGGATGAAGACCTTCAAAGTGTTCACCTTGAGCCACTGCTTCAGACAATTCATCTTCACCCAGGTTGGGTGCTGAATAATCCATAGTATCAGGCAAATGCCCCAATGGTGGTTCTAATGGAGAACGACCTTCAAAAATAGTTTGGCTTTTTAATTCTTTACCATCCCATTTCGCTGGTTCTGAACGTTCCAGTAATTTAAATCCCAACCGATTGGATAGCCACCATAAGGCTTAGTTTCGACATTGTTCCAAAAAATGTATTCCTCTCCCTTGCCGCTAGTCCAACCATTTTTACAGGCAACACTACAGGTTTGACAATCAATACATTTATTAATATCAAAAATGTAAGCCACTTGCTTTTTGGGTAGAGGGGCATCGTAGGGATACGCCATTTCCCGTCCCAGTTGCAAATTATTGCGTTTAGCCATTTTGTTTGAATCTCCTTTTGTTTCATTTATCACTGCTTGGAGTCCAAAGCTTTAGCTTTGGCTGAGTTCCAAAGCTAAAGCTTTGGACTCCAAACTACACCTTGGAAACTAAGCGATAAATT
>JAUXCJ010000341.1 GCA_030618965.1 Thiomargarita sp. | reverse complement strand
GGTCAATTTTATTGCCCCTGAAAGGGGCTAACATATGTTGGGCAACGCCCTAGGATTTAATAACGTGCAACAAAAACCCTGAAAGGGCGATACATAATCATGTATTGCCCTTTCAGGGCTTAAATTCTAAACAAATCACTCCTGGGGCGTTGCCCCAGGCTAGTATGTCAGCCCCTTTCAGGGGCATTCTTGTAAATAAGCCAATGTGTGTCACAGTGTGAATGGAATTATAATGGGCCATAACGACTTCTACCCGCTACGAGATTTAGCTGCTCGAAAGACCGTAAAAACACCATGGGAGAATCCTTGCGTTTGCAGTTGATTAGTGGCAGTGGGTTTTAAGCCGATAGTTTGGGAGGCATCTTGATTCTGTACAATTAATCCTTACATGTTAAGCCATCACACAAATGAGGATTAAATCAAATGAACATAGAAAAACTCACTAGCAAATTTCAAGAAGCCTTAAGCAATGCCCAAAGCCTCGCTATTGGCAAGGATCATCGTTTTATTGAACCTGCCCACTTGCTGTCGGCGATGTTTGAGCAACAAGATAGTAGTGTCAATCATCTACTGGCACTGGCTGGCGCAAATATCAATCAAATTCGTTCTGGCTTAGTTGAAATTTTACAAGGTATTGACAAAATCAGCGATAATCAAGGGGAAGTGCATGTTTCTAATGACTTAAACCGCTTATTGAATATCTCCGATAAACTGGCACAACAGCAAAAAGATAGCTATATATCTAGTGAATTATTTGTACTCGCACTGGTAGATGATAAAGGTGCGACAGGTCAATTGTTGCGTAGATCTGGAACCAGTAAAGCCTTACTGGAAAAAGCAATAGCGCAATTACGCAATGGTCAACAAGTCAATGATCCAAATGCTGAGGAAAATCGTCAAGCACTTGAAAAATATAGTATTGATTTAACTAAACTGGCCTTAGAAGGTAAATTAGACCCTGTGATTGGGCGTGATGGAGAAATTCGCCGCCTTGTACAAGTTTTGCAGCGGCGGACTAAAAATAATCCAGTGTTGATTGGTGAACCTGGCACCGGGAAAACAGCTATTGTTGAAGGCTTAGCCCAACGCATCATCAATAATGAAATACCAGAAGGATTAAAAAACAAACGCTTATTAGCATTGGATATGGGTGCATTGATTGCGGGTGCTAAGTTTCGCGGCGAATTTGAGGAACGCCTAAAAGCGGTGCTAAATGATTTATCTAAACAAGAAGGGCAAATCATCTTATTTATAGATGAACTCCACACAATGGTTGGCGCAGGTAAAGGAGAAGGTGCGATGGATGCGGGCAATATGCTCAAGCCAGCACTGGCACGCGGCGAATTGCATTGCGTCGGCGCAACCACCTTGGACGAATACCGCAAATACGTTGAAAAAGATGCCGCACTAGAGCGACGTTTCCAAAAAGTCTTCGTCAAAGAACCCAATGTTGAAGACAGCATCGCTATTTTACGCGGACTAAAAGAACGCTATGAACTGCATCATGGTGTTGATATTACTGATCCAGCGATTGTCGCAGCGGCTACGCTTTCGCAACGTTATATCACTGATCGACAATTACCAGATAAAGCTATTGATTTAATTGACGAAGCTGCTAGTCGCATTCGTATGGAAATTGACTCCAAACCAGAGCCAATTGACCGCTTGGATAGGCGTATGATTCAACTAAAAATTGAACGCGAGGCTCTGAAGAAAGAAAAGGATAAGGCTTCCAAACAACGTCTGAAAAATCTGAATGCTGAAATCCAGCAACTAGAAAAAGAATATGCTGATTTAAATGAAATCTGGCTATCTGAAAAGGCCAGCGTCCAAGATGCGAGCAAGATTAAAGAGGAACTAGAAAAAGCCCGATTAGAGATGGAAAACGCTCACCGTGCTGGCAATTTAGAGGTAATGGCAAAACTACAATATGAGCGGATTCCGTTATTGGAAAAACAACTAGCAGAGGCTAGTCAAGGCGATCAGCAGCAAACAATGCAACTCTTACGTACAGTCGTTACGGAAGAAGAAATTGCGGAAGTAGTCTCCCATTGGACCGGGATTCCCGTTAGCAAAATGCTAGAAGGGGAACGTGACAAATTGATCCGCATGGAAACCGCCCTACATAAGCGTGTTATCGGACAAGATGAGGCGGTAGAAATGGTTGCTAATGCGATTCGCCGCTCTCGTGCCGGTTTATCCGATCCCAAACGCCCTAATGGTTCATTTTTATTTTTAGGACCTACAGGAGTGGGAAAAACCGAACTGTGCAAAGCCCTCGCAGACTTCTTATTCGACACCGAAGAAGCGATGGTACGGATTGACATGAGCGAATTTATGGAAAAACATTCGGTAGCCCGTTTAATTGGTGCGCCCCCCGGCTATGTAGGCTATGAAGAAGGCGGCTATTTAACCGAGGCTGTACGGCGGCGGCCTTATTCAGTAATACTGTTAGACGAAGTAGAAAAAGC
The DNA here is from genome assembly GCA_030618965.1 of Thiomargarita sp. GTDB lineage: Bacteria > Pseudomonadota > Gammaproteobacteria > Beggiatoales > Beggiatoaceae > JAUXCJ01. The sequence continues at coordinate 680 of JAUXCJ010000341.1, read as the reverse complement.
TCACCCTGATGTATTTGGGGTATTATTGCAAGTGCTAGACGATGGCCGTTTAACTGATGGACAAGGGCGAACTGTCGATTTTCGCAATACAGTAATTGTAATGACATCCAATCTCGGTTCTCAATTAATCCAAGAAATGGTAGGGGAAGATAATTACGAGGCGATGAAAACCGCAGTGATGGAGATCGTTGGGCAACATTTCCGCCCAGAATTTATTAACCGTATTGATGATGTCGTCGTATTTCACCCACTAGCTCAAACACAAATTCGCGCTATTGCTCGCGTGCAAATTGATGACTTACGTCAACGCTTGCAAGCTCAAAATATGGAATTGTCTGTCACTGAAGCGGCTTTAGATCATATTGCCAAAGCCGGTTTCGATCCAGTTTATGGCGCACGTCCGTTGAGACGCGCAATTCAACAAAGCTTAGAAAATGCTTTAGCACAAGAAATTTTAGCGGGTAAATTTGTGCCTGGTGATAAAATTACTGTTGATTGGCAAGATGGGATGATAATTATTTGATTTTTTTTTGGACTGGAGGAATTATTTTATGGAAATTTCGCTTATTGATATTAAAGATGTGGTGAATATTGATCAAGAAAGAATGGGTGGAGAACCGTGTTTTAAGGGAACTCGTGTGCCAGTTAAAACCTTATTCGATCATATTGGAAAAAGTCGG